>JAHILC010000116.1 GCA_018897225.1 Actinomycetota bacterium | reverse complement strand
AGTTACTCAGGCGGTAGAGATCACGGACTCACCAATAGTTTATGATATTTATGAACCAGAGCTTAAGAATGTTTGCCAGTCCTGCCTGGAATTCCTGATTAAAAAGTTAGGCAGTGAAACCAGAGCTCCGGTTGCTTTATTCTCAGACCATGTCCAGGATGTAGAAACCTGTAAGGAAATTATCAATAAGGGTTACAGCGGGCTGATGGTAGATGCTTCAAAATATTCTTTTGAAGAAAATGTCATGATAACAAGGGAAGTCGTTGATTATGCACAACAGTATGGAGTTTTTGTAGAAGGAGAATTGGGCATAATTGAATCAGGCAGGGAAGGAGACGATAGTGGCAAATTTGAATTAACAGATCCTGAGCTCGCTCGTGATTTTGTGAAAAGAACTAATGTTGACTGCCTTGCAATTGCCATAGGGGTAAAGTCTGGATTTTATCGCAGCACTCCTGATATTAATTACGATTTGCTAAAAAGAATAAGAAATAATGTTGATATTCATTTATCATTGCACGGGTGTTCAGGACTTTCAGAAGAAGTGATAAAGAAATGTGTTAGTAGCGGAATAAGTTTTACAGCCTGGGCAACAGATATAAGATTTGTTTTTTTTGAAAAGATAGATGAAATAAGAAAAGAAAAGGGCCGGGAATATGTTATTCCAGGTAATATCTTGGTTCCTGCCAGGGATAAAATGAAGGATGAGATAATCAATAAATTAAGACAGGGCGGATCAATTGGAAAGGGTAGTGAAATAATTAATTTTTATAAAAATCAGGTAAAAACTGATATAAGCAATAAATGTTTTTCTGATATTGATAAAGTTGATGTTGACAAATTGGTTAAATATATTACTTTAGCCATCTTAAAGGAAATTAAAAGCCTGGAGTAAATTTAAATATAAATATTGGAAAGGAATGCCAGCATGAGATTAAATAAGGCAGAAATATTATCACCGGAAGAAATTAAAATGATTGATGAAGCAACAAGAGAAGTTCTGAGTGAAATAGGCCTATTAGTCTATAGCGAAAAGGTTTTAAAATTGCTTGCGGAAAAGGGAGCCAAAGTAGATTTTGATAGTAAAATTGTTAAGTTAAGCACCAAAATGATTGAGCAGAGCCTTAGTTCAGCACCGGAGGAAATTAAGATATTTAGCAGAGATATGGAATATTTTTTAAACATCGGTAATAGTAAAAAGACTTACACTGCAAGTGGACATAATGCTATTTACTATTATGATGATAAAAAGATGGAAAGACGCCCTGTGACAAAGAAAGAAGTTGGCAATTTCGCTTTAATTTCTGATTATCTGGATAATATTGACATAGTGGGAGTTGAAGCAATGCCCCAGGATGTTTTTCCAAAAGCTTCTATTCTCCATGCTGTTGATGCAGTTTTGAACAATACCGTAAAACCTGTTTATTTCTCTCCTGAGAACGCCAGGGAAACTGAAGCATTAATAAAAATAATGAAAATTATTTGTGGGTTTGACAACATAAGTGAAAAACCTGTTGGGATATGTCAGATTTCTCCAATAAGTCCATTAACCTGGTCAAGCGGAACAGCAGAGGCATTAGCTTTGCTTGCTCAGGAAAAATTTCCTTTACTAATATTACCTGAGCCTTATGCAGGTGTAACTTCCCCAATAACAATGGCTGGACTGGTAACGATGAATAATATTGAAAATCTTGCAGGTATTATATTTAGCCAGCTTATAAACCCGGGAAGCCCGGTATTTTATGGAGCTGGATGGACTACTTTTGAGATGAAAAAAAGTGCTGTATTGATAGCTGCGGTAGAGAGGAATATTTGCACTGTAGCTGGCGCTCAGTTGGCGAATTATTATAATAATATACCTTCTCATTGCATAGCTTTTGATACTGATTCTAATATATATGATGAACAAAATGGTTTTGAAAAAATATTTAATATTATATCAACAATTCAATCAGGTATAGATGTTGTTATAAATGCTGGAATGATTGGCACAGGGATGTCTGT
>JAHILC010000115.1 GCA_018897225.1 Actinomycetota bacterium | reverse complement strand
CCAGCTTTTTAAACGCTGTTGGAGCTAAAGAATTTGGAATTGAATTTAATTCATTATCCAAGACTTTTAACATGACAGGGTGGAGAATTGGGTATGCAGTTGGAAATAAGGCTATAATTTCAAGCCTTGGAAAATATAAAACAAATGTTGATTCGGGTGTTTTTAATGCGGTACAAATTGCGGCCATTGAAGCATTTAAAAATTATGATGATGTTTTTAAATCTAATTTATCTATATATAAAAAAAGAAGAAATACTATTTTTAATAGCCTTGATAAAATTGGGTTAAGTTATTATAAATCAGATGCAAGTATATATATATGGGCAAAAGTTCCGGAGGGTTACTCATCAAAGAGTTTTGCAGAGCTTTTACTTAACAAGGCAAATGTTGTAGTAACGCCTGGCAGCGCTTTTGGTGATTATGGTGAAGGCTACTTCAGGATATCCATCACGCTTGCTGATAATAGATTGGAAGAAGCATTGGAAAGAATAAAGAGAGTCTTATAATTTAAAATATTTATGTTTGAAACAAAAAAAACAACAGAAGGCAAGGATAGTAAGGAAAATGCCCTTCTGGTATTAGTTAAAATAAAATCAAAAAAAGATGCAATAAATATTGAAGAAGAAATAGAAGAGTTAAAAAATCTTGCAATAAGCGCTGGTGCTAATATCGAAGGTTACATCATACACAAGCAGTCAGAACCTACTCCAAAATATTTTCTAAGTACAGGAAAATTAGAAGAAATAAAAAATTTAGTTGATGAAAGCCAAATTGACCTTATAGTATTTGATGAAGATCTCACCTCTGCACAACAAAGCAATCTCCAGGATAAATTAAACACCAAAGTCATAGATAGGACCGCTCTTATACTTGATATTTTTTCCCAAAGAGCAAGAAGCAGGGAAGGCAAGCTGCAAGTTGAACTCGCACAGTTAAATTATATCTTGCCTAGATTAAGAGGGAAGCGGACGCAGCTATCAAGACTTGGTGGTGGAATTGGTACCAGAGGTCCCGGTGAGCAGAAGCTTGAAGTTGATAGAAGGAAAATTAGAAAAAGAATCAGCCAGCTAGAGGAAAAATTAAACCAGGTTTCTATTCAAAGAGATACACAGAGGAAAAATAGGGAAGAAAGTAACGTTTTTCTTATTTCCTTAATCGGATATACAAACAGCGGCAAATCAACGCTTTTAAATTCAATTACCGAGTCTGATGCTATAGTAAAGGATATGCTTTTTTCAACACTTGACTCGACAACCCGAAAAATGCATATTCCCGAAACAGAAGAAATATTAATGACCGATACCGTTGGTTTTATTGAAAAATTGCCCCATCAGCTTGTTGCTTCTTTTAAATCAACTCTTGAGGAAGTAAAAAAAGCTGATTTACTCCTGCTAGTTGTTGACTGTAGTAATCCTAACTATAGTAATCATATAAAAAGTGTTATGTCAGTTTTAAAGGAGATTGAAGTTCTAAACAAACAGATATTACTGGTATTTAATAAGATAGATAAACTAGAAAATAAGCAGGTTAAAACTTTAAGTATAAAATATAAAAATGTATCTTTTATTTCAGCATTATATAAAATTGGCCTGGAAGACTTGTATTTAAAAATTATAAAAATAAGGGAAAAACAACTGATGAAAATAACTGTAAGAATTCCCTATAATGAGAGTAAGCTTATTTCATTTATTTATAATAATTGTAAAATAGTTGAAAAAAAATACCTCGAAGATAGCATTATTATGCTCTTAATAATCGACCCTAAATATTGCAGCCAGTTTGCAGAATTTATATTTAAAGATAAAAAGATAGAAAGTGAAATTAAAAGTACTTAGAAATATTTTCTTACAATCCCAATAACTTTACCCAGAATTTTAGCATCTTTAACTTCAATTGGTTCCATGAAATCATTTTCGGGCATAAGCTTTATGCTATTTGCCTTTTTAAAAAATCTTTTTACTGTAGCCTCATCTTCAAGCAGAACGGCAACAATCTCTCCATTCATGGCAGTATTTTGTTTTCTGACTATAAGGTAATCCTTATCTAAAATACCTGCATTGACCATGCTGTCTCCCTTTACGTGTAACATAAAAACTTCATTATTACCCTTTGCAAAATCAGGAGTCAGGGGAAAGTAATCTTCTATGTTTTCGTCAGCTAAGATTGGAGTTCCGGCAGCAATTTGACCAACAACCGGAACAAAAATAGTATCGTTACTAATAGGCAGTTGATCAGATTTAGATTTTATAAGTTCAGAATTTAAAACAATAGTCCTGGGTTTGCTGGGATCTTTTTTAATAAAACCAAGCTCTTGAAGTTTCGATAGATGGGCATGGACAGTAGCAGAAGATTTTAAATTAACTGCTATTGCTATCTCTCTAACTGTAGGAGGATAACCAGATGCCTTTATTTTTTCTATAATGTAATTAATTATTTCTTTATGCCGTGCGCTTAATTCATTTTTATTTTCATTCATGTATATTATATTAACATAGAAGCGAACCAATTACAAACATTAGTTCGCTTCTATAACTTAAATAAATTTAATCAATTTTATTGTTTATTTATCCTCTTTTTTTATCCAGGTCATCATTTTTCTAAGTTCTTTACCGACAATCTCAATAGGATGATTTTCCTCTTTTTTCTTTATTGCATTATACAAAGGTCTCCCTGCCTGGTTTTCAAGTATCCAGTCTTTTGCAAAAGCGCCGGACTGGACATCTTCCAGTACTTTTTTCATATTTTTCCTGGTTTCCTCTGTTATGATTTTTTTACCTATAACCATATCACCATATTCAGCAGTATCGCTTATGGAATATCTCATCCAGGAAATTCCACCCTCATATATAAGATCTACAATAAGTTTAAGTTCGCTTAGAACTTCAAAGTATGCAATTTCAGGCTGGTAGCCTGCCTCAATAAGAGTGTCAAAACCAGCCCTTATAAGCTCAGTAGTACCCCCACATAAAACAACCTGCTCGCCGAACAGGTCAGTTTCTGTTTCTTCCTGAAATGTTGTTGTGATAATACCAACCCTTCCTGCGCCAATTGCTTTTGCGTAAGCTAGAGCAATTTGCTTTGCTTTTCCTGAATAATCCTGTTGTACTGCTATGACTGCAGGAACACCGCTTCCTTCAGAATACATTCTTCTTACTATATGTCCGGGACCTTTAGGGGCGATCATTATTACATCAATATCTTCTTGCGGTACTATCTGGCTATAATGAATGTTGAAGCCGTGGGCAAAACACAGAACATTTCCTTTTTCAATATTTGGTTTAATTGCATTGTAATAAATTATTTTTTGGAGCTGGTCGGGGAGAAGTATCGTGATAATGTCTACCATTTTTGCAGCCTTATCTGCACTGTAAACTTCAAAACCTTTGCTTTTTGCTGCTTCCCATGGTTTGCCTCCTTCAAGTTCGCCTACAATTACATCCATCCCGCTTTCACGAAGATTCTGTGCATGTGCATGACCCTGGCTTCCATAACCTATGATGGCTATTTTCTTGCCTTTAAGGATATCCATATTGATATTTTTGTCGTAATTAATCTCTGCCATTTTTCCTCCCTTAATGATTTAATTATTAGTAATAATATTGATTTTTAAAAAATAAATTTTGCATTAAAAAATTCAATTAAAACTATCTGATTATTTTACCAAATATGATTAAAAAATTAAATAAAAAAACTATTGACACAAACGTATGTTCGTATTAGAATAATAAGCGAACATATGTTCTATATATAATATTTATCATAGCAAAATGATACCAATAGTGTGAGGGAGCAAATGGGTATAAAAATAGAAAAAATAAAGAAAGTTTTTATTGTAACACTTACAGTTCTTATAGCTATGCTGGTAATCTATGCTTTATATGCTAATAAATCAAGGTTTTACAATCCAGAAACCGTAAAATATTCGCAAATAACAATTGATGAAACCAATGATATAAATGATGTAATCTCTGCATATTCAGACAAGAATAATAAAGATAAATTTATCAGTGAGGTCAAGAAAGTAAATAATCTGAGCAATCTAAGCAACGAATCAGTTTATGGAAAAACTCTGTATATTCCTGTAATTAAAAATTAATTTCTACTTTAAAGGTTTCAGGGTATTTAAATTAATCATCAGAAATCACTTAAAATTTACACTAAATCCAGTTATAATTTTAATTATAAGTTGTTATAAGAAGATAATAAGTTAATCTGTTTTAAATAATTGTGCGATAATTATTCCTGGGAATCGTATAAGCATAGAAAATAATCTTTGTTCAAGTAAGTGGATTAATTATTATAATATTATTTATAAATATATTGAACAATTTTTTAAAATTATGGTCAAAATAAAAATAAAGTTGCTTGATAGATCATTAACAATGCCGAAATATTCGCATAAAGGTGATGCAGGACTGGATTTATATAGCGCTGTCGATTGTATGATTAAACCTTATGAAAGAAAGCTAGTGCCGACAGGAATAAAAGTCGCAATTCCGGTAGGATATGCTGGATTTGTGCAACCCAGGTCAGGGCTTGCCATAAAGCATGGTATTGCGCTTGTTAACAGTCCGGGATTAATTGATTCAGGCTATCGCGGTGAAATATGTATAATAATGGTTAACCTGGATAAAGATAATGAATTTAATATAAGGAAAGGTGATAAAATTTGCCAACTTGTAATACAAAAGGTTGAGAAAGCTGAATTAATTGAAGTAGATGATATTGGAGAATCTGACCGTGGTGAAGACGGATTCGGAAGTACAGGAATATAAAAGTATGATTAATTGAAAAATTTCCTGAAGAGAATATAATAATTCTAATAAATATATTATTATTCAAAAATTTTGATGATGGGTATTTGTGAAAAAATTGAAAAGAAGAATCTGTTAAGACAGAGAAAGCTATTGAAAGATGCTTTTAAAGGCGCAAGAACAATAGCTGAGATTTTGAAAAAAAGGTTCGGAGCCTCAGAAGTTATTTTATATGGAAGCATTATCAGAAAAAACGCTTTTAATAATAATTCAGATATTGATCTTGCAGTGAAGGGATTGGAAGAAAATTACTATAGAGCTTTCGGTTATTGCATAAGAAATAGTGAATTCGAACTAGATATAAAAATTTATGAGGATATGCCTGATGAATTTAAAAAGATCGTAGATAAAACTGGCTATAAGCTATTATAATATACATAATATAAATATTAAAATATTATATTATATTAATCACATAAAGAAACAACAATAAGATATGTTAAAAGATGAACTTACAAACTTTATCGAAAGAGAACTTAAAAATATCAATTCCTTAAAGTTGGAATTAGAATCCTGCAAAGGAAATTCTCATACAATCAGACGTGCCAAAGGTTCTATTTTGCATGATTTTTATAACGGTGTTGAAAGAATATTTGAATTAATCACTGAAAATATTAATGGTAAAACAACATCAAACGGACAGTGGCATAAAAGGTTACTTT
>JAHILC010000114.1 GCA_018897225.1 Actinomycetota bacterium | reverse complement strand
ATTTTTTTAAAAAATTTTTTTCTTTCCATAACTATCCTAAAATTGCTTAATCTATAAGTTCAAAAACAAGTTTTCCTATAATTACTGTAGCGCCTTCATCTATCCCCATCTTTTTTAGTCTATCACCAATTTTCATCTTTTTTAATTTATATTTTAAATAATCCAGCGCTTCTTCATTCTCTAAATCTGTCATGGCAACCATTCTTTCAAGCCTTTTGCATTTTATGACAAACTCGCTGCCTTCTTTAAGTACATCTATCTTATCTTCATTAAGTTTTGTGTTCTCTATTGTATAGGATCTAAAATCAATTTTACCGGCAAGTTTTGCATTTTCCTCACGCTGGCGGACTCTGATATTATTAATCTTTTCATAAAGGCTTGCTCTCAAACTATCAAGTCCTTCTCCAGTGATGGCAGAAATTATAAGTACAGGCTTGCCGCTTTTTTTTACAAGCTTTTTCCTGACAATATCAAGTTCGGTTTTATCCGGAAAAAGATCGACTTTATTAATTACTATTAAATAATCTTTTTTAAATAAACTTAAGTCATAAAGCTTTAACTCTTTTCTTATAATTTGAAAAGTATCCATCAGGCTGGATATCTTACCCTCATAAATTACTTGCTGGCCGTCAAGTACAATTACAAGCGCTTTGGATCTCGTTATATGCCTTAAGAATTTATCTCCAAGACCAGTTCCCTGATGCGCTCCTTCTATTATCCCGGGTATGTCGACAACTACAAAAGCATCATCTCTAAATGACACCACTCCAAGGTTGGGAACCAGCGTGGTGAATGGATAATCAGCAATCTTTGGCCTTGCTGCAGAAATGCTGCTTATTATTGTGGACTTGCCTGCATTTGGAAAACCTACCAGAGAAGCATCCGCAATAAGCCTCAGTTCCAGATCAATCCATCTTTCATCTATTATTTCACCTTTTTCAGCAAAACCCGGAAATCTTCTCTCCTGGGATGTAAAGCTTGCATTTCCCCTGCCCCCGATGCCACCTTCTGCAATTACGATTTGACTGCCTTCCTCTTTAAGGTCTGCAATTACCGGCTCCCTGTCTTTTATCATAGTACCTATTGGAACTTCGATAATAATTTCTTCACCATTTTTACCGCTTTTGGTATTTGACATGCCATTCTGCCCATTTTGTGCTTTGAAATGCACCTTTTTTTTAAAACCATAAAGTGTATTTACGTTGCTGCTGGCTCTGATTATTACATTTCCGCCCTTTCCCCCGCTGCCCCCGCTGGAAATTTTTTTCCTGCTTCCTCTGAGATTAAAAAAGCTGATCATGCCGTTTCCGCCATCGCCTGCTTTAATATTTATCTTTGCTTCATCTAAAAACATAATTTTAAAATTTTAAAAATAATATTTTGCTAATATTTGATTATTATATATTATAATTTATAATAATTGTTTATTTATGTCATTTTTTAAGCAGGCAACCTTTTTATTACATGTTTATTTATTTTTTTCTAATAACAGTGGGATTATTTGCCGGCCTTATTGGTTCGACAATAGGCATCGGTGGAGGAATACTTATTGTTCCAATACTATCGCTGGCACTAAAAATTCCAATTCATGCAGCAATTGGAACAAGTATAGTTGCAGTACTGGCAACTTCGGTAGCTGCCTCCAGGCGTTTCATTAAAAAAGAGATAACAAACATTCCGCTGGGAATGGTCCTTGAAATTCCAACAACCTTTGGCGCTATCCTTGGCAGCTTATCAGTTGCATATATTAAAAGTAATATTCTGTTCGCAATATTCGGGATTTTCGTATTTGTTGCAGGGTTGTTTACATTTTTAAAAAACAGGTCTAAAAAGGATTTTATTTTACCAAAAAACGCAGGTGGGTCTTTAAACGAAAATCATGACACAAATAAACCTGCCCAAAAAGCGCACTCAGCAATATTTGACTTGGGATATTATGAAGAAACGTTAAAAAAGCATATTGACTATCATGTAGTCAAGCTTCCGGCAGGTTTGAGCCTTTCTTTTTTTGCAGGCATCTTTTCAGGACTTCTGGGAATCGGTGGCGGAATAATCAAAGTACCGGCGCTAAATGTCATTATGGGTGTGCCTCTTAAAGCTGCAACAGCAACAAGTAATTTCATGATTGGTATAACTGCAGTAGTATCTTCAATAATTTATTTTTATAATGGTTATATTAACCCAATGATTACAATCCTTGTTGTTTTTGGTGTCCTTATTGGCTCTACTTTTGGTTCATTTATAGCAGGGAAACTTCGCATCAGCAATATTGCCTTTATAATACTGGCCGTGTTTTCTGTAATAGGGATACTGATGTTTCTCAGGGCTTTTAATATGTTAATTTATTAACAGGTTGGCTGCTTGTTTAATATGAACAGGAATTTATATAAAATTTTGACAATTGGACTAATTATCAGTTTGGTATTTATGGTTGCCGGCTTTGTTTTTGGTATGTTTAACAATGTAAACGAAGGAAATATTATTGAAACTTCAGAAGATAACATTAATCTGGAGCAATTTATTTTTGAGTTAAAAAACAATAAAGAGTTTGATCCATGGCTGCTTTCATCTATTGGAATACTGATAATGATAGCAATACCTGTTGTTGCTGTTTTGTTTGCATTAACCTATTTTTTAATCAAAAAGAATTACAAACTATGTTTGGTAAGCATTGGTGTATTGCTTGTGCTTATTTTAAGCGCAATCGCAGGTTTTTTAGCCTAGCAGGTTATCTTATTGGCCTCATATTACTTAAGCTGATACTATGTTTACAATTTTGCCTCTTTTGCTGTTTGCTAAAAATTCAACAACTCCATCAGCTTTTGCAAAAAGAGTATGATCCCTGCCTATGCCAACATTTATGCCAGGCCTGAATTTGGTGCCTCTTTGTCTTATTATTATGTTCCCGGCAACTACTTTTTGACCGCCAGACATCTTAACACCAAGAAACTTGGGTTTGCTGTCTCGTCCGTTTTTACTGCTTCCAACACCTTTTTTACTTGACATGGTTAAACCTCCACTACTTTGTACTTATCTTTTCCAGATGAAGGAGAGTTAATAGCTGTCTATGCCCAACTTTTCTTTTATATCTCTTCTTTGCTTTAAACTTGAATGCTATTACCTTATCACCCTTAAACTGCTTTTTAATTATCGCTTCAACAATAGCTTTTTCAATATTTGGAGAACCAATCTCAACCTTATCACCCTCACTTACCATATTAACTTCAGGTAATTTAATTTTATCTCCTTCTTTGCCTTCTATCCTTTCAACAACTATGTCTTTATTTTCCTCAACTTTATACTGTTTTCCACCAGTTGTAATTACAGCGTAAATTTTGGGCCTCCTTAAACTTCTGTTAAATCTATCGATTTAAATCAACTATTATTTTTCTTTTAAAATCGCAAATGGAAATACTAACATAATTTCGGCAAATATGTCAATACTATTTGACTGCTATTTGACTGCTTCGTTATCTGATTACTGCCACAGCGCTCGTTTTAGAAATAGATTTTATTTCAACCTTTACACGAGTTCCTATATATTTTCTTCCATCAATTATTTGAACAACATATCCTTCAACCCTGGAAAGCGCATCATTTTTATTATGAGAATAATATTCTTCCACTTCCATATCTAATATATCTCCAATCCTGAAAGGTTTAGCAGCTTCTTTGATATCATTTGCCAGACCTTCTGACATAACTTCAAATGCATCGAGTGGCAGGTTCTCATCACTTTTTATAGCTATATATTTTTTTGTTATAAACTCAAGATTGGCTAAATTCTTACCACCTTTACCAATAACCAAAGATGCTATGGTTGGATTTAACTTTATTAGGAAAGCTTTTGAATTACTTTCCCTGGCAAGATTTCTGATTTTTCTTTCGATTTCAAGCCTTACGGTTTCTTCTGACTTTATATAACCCATGCCACCGCAGCAAGGGCAAGCTTTACATAAAGCGCCTATAATTCCATCGGAAACATTTTTTCTGGTCATCTCGAGCAAGCCCAGTTTTGAAAATGTCAGTACTTCTGTTTTAGTCTTATCTTTCTCAAGACATTGCTTAAATCTTGAAAGAACTTTAGACCTGTCATCTTCACTGCTCATATCAATGAAGTCTATAACTATTATTCCGCCGATATCTCTTAGTCTCAGCTGATTCGTAATTGCTTCCGCAGCCTCAAGGTTTGTTCTTAATATTGTTTGTGTTGAACTTTTGCCGGATGTAAATTTTCCGGTGTTGACATCTATCGTTGTGAGAGCTTCTCCGTAGTCAATTACAATAAAACCGCCGGATTTGAGCCAAACCTTTCTTTCAAGCGCACTTTCTATCACTTCATTTACATTAAATTCTTCAAAAAGTTCATTTGTGCCATGATGAAGAATAATATTGTTAAAATTTACTCCTATGCCGCGAAAATAGTGTATAATTTCTTTTTTTATTATTTTTTTATCAACATATATGGTGCCAAAATCTTCTGAAAATATATCTCGAAGCAGCCTTATTACAATTGAATATTCCTGATATATGAGGACAGGCACTCTTGAAATTGCAGCTTTTTTTCGTATTATACTCCAGAATTTAATTAGTTGCTTCGCTTCTTTTTTAAGTTTTGCTTTTGTTGATCCCCTGGCTGCAGTCCTTATAATTAAACCGCAATCTCTTGGTTTTATCTCCTCTGCTGCCAATTTGAGTTCTTCCCGCTCCCTGCCTTCTAGTTTTCTGGAAACTCCAATACCTTCATTAAAAGGGGCAAGCACAAGATACCTCCCTGGAAGAGAAATATAAGTTGTTAGCCTGGCGCCCTTTCCTTTCATGGGGTCTTTTGTAACCTGCACTAAAATCATTTGATTGGGTTTAAGGATATGCTGTATTTTGCGGGCTATTTCTTCCCCATCTTCAAGTTCTACATCATAAGCAACTTCATTTATATAAAGAAAAGCATTTTTTTCTTCCCCTATATCTACAAAAGCTGCATCAAGGCTTGAAAGCACATTTTCAATTTTACCGAGGTATATGTTTCCTACAAGAGATTTGCTTTTTTTCCTGTCAAAATAAAGCTGCACTACCTGTTTTGATTCCAGAATGGCAACTCTGGTCTCGTTCTTATCGGAACTTACTAACATTTCAATTCCCAAATTTTTATCTCTCCTCATAATCCTTTATGCTACTTCAAGGGGGTTTTTAAAAAACCATTCTGCAGGATGTACATCTCCTGTTTTATAACTGAATCTAAAATAAAATCAGATTCTTTTAAAATTTCTAAAAAAAAACTTAGAAAATTATTAAATTTAAAAATAAAATTATTTACATCTTTTAAGATTTTAGCATAACCAAAAATTTT
>JAHILC010000113.1 GCA_018897225.1 Actinomycetota bacterium | reverse complement strand
TGTTACAATGATAACTTTTTCAAATTTTATTTGCATAACAGACCTTTCATTACCAGTCAAAATTTAGTGAACAAAAAACCTTTTATTTGCATAACAGACCTTTCATAAAAAAAACTACTAACCTGGCATACAAATACGCACATAAAGATTAGTAGTTAATAATAGTTTATTATATTAATTATTATCCCTACGCTAGTATTATCTAGATCAGGTTAAATGGGTCGGCAGTGTAAGTTGCCCTCTCAGCCTTTTGGCTCCCCTGATTTCATTTATTATTTAATTTTCAAAGAATTTTCTTTATAATATAGTCGGGCTTTAAACTGGAAACCTTTTAACCATATTATTTTAAAATTATGATAACATAAGTAATTTGCATTATCAATATTTAAGTCGATTTTTAATTGATGCTTATTATTCATTATTAGCAGTAAACTTTAAAGCTAAAGTTTTGTTATGAAATTAAATGCAAGAAAAATAGAAATATTAAAAGAAGTAATCGGCAGGTTCATAAAAAAAGCTGAACCCGTATCTTCTCAGGCAATTGTTGAATATTGTGATCTTGATTTGAGCTCTGCAACAATAAGAAAAGAAATGGCTGAGCTGGAAGAAATGGGATACCTGATGCATCCCCATGTATCTGCAGGAAGAATTCCTTCAGACAAAGGCTACAGGTTCTTTGTTGATAACTTCGTCAAGGATAGTAATAAGATAGATATTCATTGCCCTGGCAATATTCCCTCCATTGACATCAAGGTTGAAAAAGATATGGAGCTGGAGACCATATTGCAGCTATCCTCCCAGCAGCTTGCAAAAATAACTAACTACCTGGCAATGATAGTAGCTCCCGCAATTTATCAGAGCAAGTTCAAGCATGTCGAAGTATTGAAATTTTATGACGATAATTTTCTTCTTGTTTTAATTACTGATACAGGCAGGGTTTTTAAAGGAAGTTTTACTATTGAAGGTGCATACAACAGCCTCGATTTGCAAAGCGTGTCCAATATTTTAAACTCGCATTTTAGAGATAAGAATATTGCAAGTATTGATTTCAAGGAAATGAACATTTCTGAAAGCTATGCATACCTGAGGCCGCTTATAAAGAAAATTATTGAGGTTATTGAAAGTTGTGCCCAGGAGAATATACTCTACAACAGGATATTTGTTCATGGCGCTGCTTCAGTTTTGAATCAGCCTGAATTTATCGATCTGAAGAAAATTCAAAGGATACTAAGTGTTATCGAAAATGAATATCTGCTTATGAAGTTGTTGTTAAATCTTTCTATAGATGATGAATTCATAGTTAAAATAGGTTCTGAAATTTTTGAAGATGGCCCGGATGACCTAAGCCTGGTTGCATCAAGATATAAGATTTATGGCCACTCAACTGGAACGGTTGGTGTTATGGGACCTAAGAGAATGGACTATTACAAAGTTATAAATGTTCTTACTATTTTTATTGAAAACCTAAAAAAAATTTTTTGAGGTGATTTATTTTGGCTTCGCAAAAAAGAGATTATTATGAAGTTCTTTCAGTTTCAAAAGATTGCACTATGACAGAAATAAAACAGTCATACAGAAAACTTGCAAGACAATACCATCCGGATGTGAACAATGGACACCCGGAAGCTGAAAAAAAATTCAAGGAAATATCCGAGGCTTATGCTGTGCTGAGCAATGAAGAAAAAAGAAGGCAGTATGACCAGTATGGCTTTAACAGGAATTTGTTTGAAGATATAAATTTTGACAGTGTTTTTTCGGAGTTTGGTTTTGGTGATATTTTTAACATGTTTTTTGGCGGCGGTTTTAGTGGTGGTACAAGGGGCAGAAGACAGAGCAGAGGTTCAGATATTTCAGCAGAAACTGAGATTGAGTTTAAGGAATCTGCTTTTGGAATAAAAAAAGAACTAAGATATTCGGTTGATTCCATATGCGATGAGTGCAACGGCAAGGGGAGCAAAAGTGAAGGCGGGATAGTAACCTGCAGCGTATGTCATGGCAGCGGCCAGGTAAGAGTCAGGCGTGATACTTTTATCGGAAGTATAATTACCACAGTAACATGTGATTCTTGCAATGGGACAGGAAGCATAATAAAAGATCCATGTAAGAAATGCAGTGGAAAAGGATATTTCAGGGATAAGAAAATAATTAAAATAGATATTCCGGCCGGTATTCATAATGGTGACAGGTTAAAAGTTTCGGGCAAGGGAAATTCAAGAGGCTCTTATTCTGTACCTGGAGACCTTATAGTGACAATAAGGGTTAAACCCCATCCAAGCTTTAAAAGAGATGAAGATAATGTCTTATTTAACATAAATATATCATTTGCTCAGGCGGCGCTGGGTTGTAAGTTTGAAGTTGACACTCTTGATGGCAGGGAAGAAATTAATATCAAACCCGGGACTCAGCCAGGCACAAAGATTACCTTCAAATCACGCGGTTTTGTTGCGTTGAATGGCTACAGAAGAGGTGATTTTATTATTAACGTTAATATAAAAATACCAACGAATCTTTCACATGAGGAAATAGAACTGCTAAAAAGGTATGCTGATGGCAGGGAAGAAATTGTTGGTGATGGAAGCACGGGATTTTTTTCAAACATAAAAAATGCTTTTAAGAAATGACCTATCCATATTTTTTTACCAGCAGTGATAACATAAAAGAAAACAGTATTGTCATAACCGGAAATGACTTTAATCACCTTGTGAATGTTTTGAGAGTAAGGACCGGTGATTATGTCGAGATTTCTGATAATAACCACTATAGATACATAGCCGAAGTAATCAGCATTGGAAAATCTGAAGTCGGGCTTAAAATAAACAAAAAAATTGAAATTTTCAGAAGTAAAACCGGGATTGTGCTTTTTCAGTGCATATTAAAACGGGAAGCGATGGAGCTTGCAATTCAAAAAACAGCAGAAATTGGGATTGAAAGTATAATTCCTGTTTTCAGTGAAAGAGTGATTCTGGATAAAGAGAAAATTAAAAACAAAGTTTTGCGATGGCAGCTAATTGCTGAGCAGGCTTCAAAGCAATGTAAAAGTGATTTCATCTGCAAAGTTCTGCCACCTATAAACATTGCCGAAATAGACCCTTCGGCATATGAAACTTTTTTTATTCCGTGCGAAAGCCCGAGCATTGAAAATAATGAAAATTTCAATGCAATTGAGAAATATGTTTTTACCAATAATAAAAACAAAGGTAGGATTGCCTATTTAATTGGGCCGGAAGGTGGATTTGATGAAAAGGAAATCGAAATGCTTTCGGGAAAAGGTTCAATTCTGATAAATTTCGGCAGTAACATTTTAAGAGCTGAAACTGCCTCTATTTATTTCCTTTCCGTCCTTGATTACTTGATTAAGAGAAATGAATAATTTAAGGT
>JAHILC010000112.1 GCA_018897225.1 Actinomycetota bacterium | reverse complement strand
CTTTTTGAGAGATTTAATTTAACAGCATTCTGGAGATATTTTATTTTATTTATAATAATTTCAACTCCAGGTTTCATTATAGTTTTGCCTGTAATTGGCCTGGTAGACATATGGGCTAATTTAAGAAAGCTTAATAGAGGCTGATAGAGACATTAAAAGATAAAAAACTGGATTTGTGCAAAACAGATAGGAGGATAACTTGAAAATAATATTGACTAGAGATTATGAAAAATTAGGCAATGCAGGAGATATTGTAAATGTTAAGGACGGTTTCGCAAAAAACTTTTTAATTCCAAGCAATATTGCACTTTTTGCAACAAGAGGAAACATAAACCAGATGGAAATAGTAAAAAAATCCCTTGTTAAAAAGGAAGTAAAAAATATTGAGGATGCAAAACAAGTGGCTACCCTGCTTACAGACCTTAAATTAACATTTACGGTAAATTCCAGTCCTGAGGGCAAACTATATGGTTCTATTACCAATAAAGATATTGCTGAGAAAATTCTTGAAGAAAGAAAAGTTGAGGTTGATAAGAAAAAAATAGAACTTGCAGAACATATTAAGGAAGTTGGCGAATACGATGTTGAAGTTAGGCTTTACAAGGACGTTAAGGCAGAAATAAAGGTCGTAGTCGTAAGCGAAGATGTTATAGTAGAAGACAAAGACCAGAGCACTGAAGAAAGCCAGAGCAACGACAATACTGATTCTGAAAGTAAATAATTTTAATTATATTATGCCCAGTCAAGTAAAAAAAGACAGGCGACTCACTCCTCTTGATACTAGCAAGCTGGAAAGAATCCCACCATACAATCTTGAAGCAGAAGAATCTGTTTTAGGCTCTATGCTCATTTCCAGAGAAGCCATAATTACGATTCTTGAAATAATTAATGATGAGGATTTCTACAGGAAAGCCAATCAGGAAGTATTTAAAGCTATATACGAGCTTTTTTCAAAAGGAGAACCGGTAGACCCAATCACTGTTGCCGATCATTTAAAAAAGAAGAATATCCTGGAAGAAGCCGGAGATAACACATACATACATTCTTTAGTCAGTAATATCCCATTGGCCGCAAATGCAGAATATTATGCGAGAATTGTTAAACATAATTCAGTACTTAGAAAATTAATTTATGCTGCAACAGAGATTGCAACAATGGGCTATGAAGTTCCAGAAGATCTTTATTTGACGGTAGATAAATCACAACAGCTTATTTTTTCAATTTACCAGGATTTAAATTCAGATGCAAACAGAAGCAAATTCTCTGCAGTTAAAGAAATACTGTCCGAAGTTTATGATCAAATTGCAAGCCTATATGAAAAAAAATCAAAATATACAGGAATTTCTACCGGTTTTATAGACTTAGACAAAAAAACATCAGGACTGCAGGAGTCAGACTTAATAATCATAGCTTCCCGCCCAGGTATGGGTAAAACTTCTTTTGCACTTGGAATAGCACGATATGCTGCCATGGAAGAAAAAATTCCTGTAGCCATTTTTTCTCTCGAAATGTCCAAACAGCAAGTAGCCCAAAGACTTATGTGTACAGAGTCAAGGATTGACTTGCAAAGGCTCAGGTCCGGAAACCTGAGAGATGACGAATGGCCAAAGCTTGCAAGGGCAATAGAAAGCCTTGCGGAGTGCAAGATTTATATAGACGATGCTGCATCCCTTACAATAATGGATTTGCGTTCAAGGGCAAGGATGCTTGTAAGTTCTTACGGCATAAAGTTGCTTATCGTAGACTATCTGCAGCTTATGCAGTCAGGCACTGATTATCGGGAAAACAGAGTACTTGAAATTACTGAAATTTCCAGAAATTTAAAAAGTATTGCAAAAGAACTAAAAATACCTGTTGTTGCTCTGTCACAGTTATCAAGAGAAGTTGAAAAAAGAGACAGGAAAAGGCCGGTACTGGCAGATTTAAGAGAATCAGGGGCAATCGAGCAGGATGCAGATCTTGTAATTTTTATTTACAGGGATGATTATTATGATGAAAATAGCACAGACGCGGGGCTTGCCGAAATAAATATTGCAAAACACAGAAACGGACCTACGGGGAAGTTTCAGTTAAAATTTTTCAAAGAATATACTCTATTTGTTAATGCTGCAAAAAATCAGGAGGCAGGAATAGAGTGATTATAAAAAATAATTTAGGGGAGTGTTTTTAAAATGCCAGGAATTATAATATTGGGGACCCAATGGGGAGATGAAGGAAAAGGCAGGATAACTGATTTACTGGCTAGCCATATGGATATGGTAGTAAGGTTCCAGGGTGGTAACAATGCAGGACATACGGTAGTGACAGGAAACCAGGAATTTAAGCTTCATCTTATACCTTCAGGGATTCTTTATCCTGAAATTTTATGTGTGATTGGGAATGGAGTTGTTCTTAATCCCGGGGTGCTTATTGAAGAATTGGAAGAACTCGGCAATAAGGGAATAAACACTGATAACCTGAGGATAAGTGGAAATTCGCATCTGGTTATGCCTTACCATATTATATTGGATAAAGAAGGGGAGTATAGTCTTGGGAAATCAAAAATAGGAACCACGCACAGAGGTATTGGCCCTGTTTATGCAGATAAGGCATCAAGATCCGGGATAAGAGCACAGGATTTGCTTGATCTGAAGATATTTAAAACAAAGCTTGACGAAGCTTTGAAATTAAAAAATGCTATTATTGAAAAAATTTATGGATTGCCACCATTGAAACTGGAAGATATTTTCATAAAATATGAGGGATATGTTCGTAAAATAGGCAAGTATATCATAGATACTGCAATTTTAATAAATGATGCTCTTGAG
>JAHILC010000111.1 GCA_018897225.1 Actinomycetota bacterium | reverse complement strand
ATTGAAGAATGACCTATATTAATAATAAAAATAAAACTGAATTTTGTTTAAATGGCCAGCAAAAAAACTTTATTGAAAAGTTAAAAAAGGCAGTTGAGTCTAAAATGCCCCCCGATCTATATATTCATTCGATTTCCACATTGGATTATGCAGGCAAACTTGCGAATATACATGTAAATAAATCAACCAGTTTGAAAAACTCAAACCAGCTTTTTTACAAACTATGTATTTCCTGCATTCTTCACGATTATGGTAAAATTTTTTTACCCTTAGATCTTGTTAAAACAGCAGAGAGAGAAAAAATAAAATTAAGTAAATTCGAGTTTGCGTGTGAGCCCCTTCTTCACGGGTTTTTAGCGCCTTATTTAATTAAAAGAGATTTTGGCATAAAGGATCCTTATATTCTTAACGCAGTAAAATACCATACTACAGGTTCCTGCAAAATGAATATGGTGGATAAGATTTTATACATATCTGATAAAATTGAAGAAACAAGGAATTATGAAAATGTGGATTATCTAAGAAGTTTATCAGGCAAAAACATTAATTTATGTTTACTGGAAGTTTATAAAAGTAATATAATATATTTAATAACAAAGAATAAGTTTCTTCACCCTGATACAAATAAAATTTGGAACAATATCCTTGGAGGTATTAAAAATGGCACCAGATGACAGCAATTCAAATTTTAAGGACAAAGACGATCAGAGCGAAAACGATGACCTTTTCAGTCATTACTCTTTCAAGAACGATGACGACTTTAAGGATCCTGACGTTGATGATGATCGCAATCAACCTTTTAAGGAAAGAGAGCGGAATGGTATAGAAAATGAAAACCTGGAAAATGATTTCTTTAAAGATTCTGATTTTGAGTTTAAGGACTACGAAGATGAAGAATATGATGTAAATGGTATTAGAAATGTAAGAGTAAAGAGTAAGAGAAAAAGAAGAAGAATCATACTTTCAGCAATTTTAATCATGTCTATTTTAGTTGTGGTTGCAATAGGGATTGTTTTTGGTTACAGGTATATAAAAAATAAGTTCTTTTCGAAAGATAATGCAACAACTTCGACAACCCAGCAGTCGATACTGGTACCGAGTACTCTTAAGTTAGGTAAAGATTTGAACATAGTCATAGCCTGTGCAGGTAATAATCTTCTTGAACCTGAATTGAATTCTGTAATCTTTTCCAAATATTCAAGTGCAAAAACAGAAATGATATCACTTTGTATACCTATAAACACTCTAATGGAGATTCCGGGTTTCGGGCTTGATAGTGTAAATAAATCTGTTGAGTTAGGCGGGCCGGATCTTTTAAAGCTGACGCTTAAGAACAACCTGGGTATGGATGTAAATAATTACATGCTTATGGATATTGTAAATATTGTCAATAAATTAGAAGGTATGAACTTAAAGCTGGACGAGAATATCACTATTACTGCCAGTGATGGCTCCAAGATAGATTTAAAGCAGGGTGACAATATAATTAACGGAGATACTGCTCTAAGCTTCCTGAACTATTTTAGTGGCGTTAATGCAGATGTCCCGGTTGCAAGCATTTCAAAGCAAAAAATTCTTTTAGACAGCCTGGCAAAAAAAATAATAGGTGAAAAAGAAGGGGACCTGGCTAAAAATTTTACAAAAATAAATGATTACATAGACACAGATCTGAACCTTGAAGAGCTTTCGGAACTAGTTTCCACAATTGCCGGGCTTGACAGTGAAAAAAATAAATCTTATGCATTGGAGGGAAGCACTGTTGAACTTGAAGGCAAAACTTTTTATGTTCCGGATGTTACCAAAATTGCCGATATATTCAATCAACAAAATGTAATCCAGGATGGGGATCAGCAGCCCGCAACAACAGGTGATACGCTGACTTTGTCAGTGTTAAATGGTGTTGGCATTAAAGGTATCGCCGGTAAAACATCAGAACTTTTAAAAGGTCTTAAGTTCGGTGATGGCAAGTTAAAATATAATGTAACAACTGTAGGTGATGCAGACAATTATAAATATGCCCTAACTCAGATTATACTTAAATCAGGTGAGTCAAATATGATGGCCGCAGCTGAGGATATTAAGAAAATATTAAAGGTTGGTAATATTACAACTCAGGAGGGCAGCACGCAGAGTACAGACATAGTAGTAATCATAGGTAAAGACTTTAATTATGAGGCTGCATTAACTTCAATAAGCGAGACAAGCGCTGAAGAAACAACTGCTTCAACCAGCAGCAGTGACACACAAACAACAGAATCTACTCAGAGTGTTTTTGACGTGAATGTATTGAATGGGGAAGGAACACAAGGTATTGCTGCTACTGTAAAAGGCATACTTGAGGATAATTTAAATAAAAATGGGAAAACCATCAAAGTCGTTGAGGCAAAAAATGCCAATAATTTCAGTTATAGCCAAACAAAGATTATAACATTTACAGATAAGGAAGGTATACAGGATATCGCCAAGAAAATTAAAGATGTCCTTGGTGTTGGTGTAATATCGGACTCAACAAATAATGTAGACAAGGTCGATATAACAGTAATAATAGGGAGTGATTATACAAAATAGCTAGACAAAAAAAAGATACAACGAAATTCAAAAACTTAATGGATTCAGTGAAGTTTGCAGCAAGAGTTGCTGATGAAAGGAAGGCAGACTACATAAAAATTCTTGATGTCAGTTCCAGGCTTGTAATTACTGATTATTTTATAATTATAGGCGCTAAAAATACCAAGCTGACAAAAAGAATAGAAGAGGAAATTGAATTAAATTTGAAAAAGCATGGTTTACATGCTATAAGCATTGATGGAGCCAGTGAAGGCAAATGGATTTTAATGGATTACGATGAATTTGTAATTCATATTTTTACTGATGAATACAGGCTTTATTATGATCTTGAAAGGCTTTGGCGAGACTCTAAACCGGTAAGATTTGGAGTGAAAAAACCAGCAGAGAATAATGAACATGAAAAGGAAACTCAGGAAGGTCAATAGTAAAATTAAAAAAAATTACGAAGCTCAAAAAATAGAAAAAAAATGGCTTAAAATTTGGAATAAAGATAAGATTTATTCCCTGAAATCATCAAAAAACAATAATCCAAAATATTATATTCTTGAAATGTTCCCCTATCCTTCCGGGGAGCCACATATGGGCCACGCAAGAAACTATACGATTGGCGATGTTCTCGCAAGAGTTATTGCAAGACAGGGACATAATGTCCTCCATCCCATAGGCTACGATGCTTTCGGGCTGCCTGCTGAAAATGCAGCTATAAAGAGCGGTATTCATCCCAAAGACAGCACGATTGCAAATATTGACAAGATGGAAAAAGCCTTAAAAAGAATGGGAATGACATATGATTTTGAGGATGAAATAAATACCTGTAATCCCGATTACTATAAATGGACACAGTGGTTTTTTCTTTTATTTTACAAAATGGGGCTTGCCGAAAAGAAAGAAGCTCCAGTAAACTGGTGCGATTCCTGCCAGACCGTACTTGCAAACGAGCAGGTTGTTGCCGGAAAATGCGAAAGATGTGACAGTCCAGTAAGAAGAAGGGTCCTGTCTCAATGGTTCTTTAAAATAACCGATTATGCACAGAGGCTTCTTGATGATATGGAACTGCTCGGCGGCTGGCCGGAAAGAGTTTTGACAATTCAGCGTAACTGGATTGGAAGAAGCGAAGGCGCTGAAGTAAACTTTAAGCTTGATGACGATAAAATTGACCTGCAAATCCCTGTATTTACAACCAGGCCCGATACTCTTTATGGAGTCACATTTTTTATTCTTTCTGCAGAACATCCACTTGTTGACGAGATTGTAAAAGATATCAGATATAAAGAGGAAGTTGATAAAATCAGGCAAATAATATCAAAGCAAAGTGATATTGAGAGAGGTTCAGCAGAGATAGAAAAAATTGGCTGTTTCACTGGACGGTTTATTATAAATCCACTTAATGATGAAAAAGTACCAATTTGGATTGCAAACTATGTTTTGCTTGAATATGGAACCGGCGCAATTATGGCTGTGCCTGCTCACGACAGCCGGGATTTTGAATTTGCAAAAAAATATAATATTCCCATAAGAGAAGTCATATCTGAAGACGGAAAAAGTCATAGCCAGTTAAGCGGGGCTTATGTTGAAGATGGTGTGATGATAAATTCCGGTCCTTTCAACGGCTTGCCTTCAGGTAATGGCAGAAAAGAAGTAACCTCTTATCTTGAAAAGAACAAAATAGGTAAATCTGATGTAAATTATAAGTTAAAGGACTGGCTTATTTCCAGACAGAGATATTGGGGTGCGCCAATCCCAATAATTTATTGCAAAAAATGTGGCGCTGTTCCGGTTGATGAAGGCGAACTGCCAGTATTGCTTCCATATAATATTGATTTCAAGCCAACGGGGCTTTCCCCTCTTTCCTATTGTGAAGAATTCGTAAAAACAAAATGCCCAAAATGTGGAGGGGAAGCAAAAAGAGAAACCGATACAATGGACACTTTTGTGTGCTCATCCTGGTATTTCCTAAGATACTGCAGCCCACACTTCGAACGTGAAGCATTCGATAAAGAAGAAGTTAAATACTGGATGCCTGTAGACCAGTATATCGGTGGAATAGAACATGCCACAATGCATCTGATCTATTCAAGGTTTTTTACAAAAGTTCTGCACGACGCCGGCCTGATAAACTTTAAGGAACCTTTTACCAGATATTACCCGCACGGAGTGGTAGCTCTGGGCGGCCAGAAAATGTCAAAGTCAAAGGGTAATATTGTAAATCCTTCAGAAATTTACAATAAATATGGCGCTGATACTTTACGGCTTTATATACTTTTTATAGGTCCCGCAGATTCAATTGTGGACTGGAGCGATTCTGGTGTTGAAGGTTCAAGCCGTTTCCTTAAAAGGCTCTGGAGAATTGTTTTTGATAACATTGAATACATCGGGCTAAATAAAATAAGAATTATTGATTT
>JAHILC010000110.1 GCA_018897225.1 Actinomycetota bacterium | reverse complement strand
TGCTTAAATTCCCTGGGATCAAGACTTATTCCGCCACCAATAGAATAAATCATTCTTGATATAATATTCATACTTTTCAATTCGGTTACCTTTGCATTATAAACATCAATCATGGAGTCCTGATTTTCTAATAAGCTATTATATTTATTAATTAAATTGTTATACTGGTCTATATCACTTAAACTATACTCATCCAGTGTATTTTTTTTCCTCTCAATTTCATCATTCAGCAACTCTATCTCTTTTTCCTTTGAATTGATTTGGCGATCATAATCATCAACTTGGTCTTCTAGTTTTTTATATGGCGGATAGAGTTCAGCAATATCAACCTGTGAGAAATAATTCTTGGCTATTTCAAGAAATTCATTATCAGAAGTAGATGAGGAGTATTTATCAAGCAAATCAGACAGGTAATAGGTTTTTGTATAATCCCTGACATTTTGATTTGTAATATTTAAATCCTCAGGGCATACTATAGCAGTAATAGCCAACATTTTCTTAGTTTTTTCAGGTGTAGAAAAGGCAGGTAATTTAACCGAAAGCAGATCATCCAGTTCAACTCTATCATCAATATCCATCTCTTTCATCCAGTTAACAAGAGCCATCATACGGCCAACGGTATTCAATTCTTTATAAGTGTTCTTTGCTTTTTCATACTGGGGAAAATATTTATTTAGATGATCTATTGTTTCTCTGGTTGCCTTATTTAATTGTACTTCAACATCCATCCGTTCGGCATCCGCGAGAAATTGATGTTTTTGAACGATACCTATTGAGCCATCAGTAACAGTACCAATTTCATCAGGGTAAAACCAATATCGTATTTCAGTATTTCCTTCATTAATGTCCTCTAATAATCCCCGCTCATCTTCTGTCAAAAAGGCAGGAACATGTTTGGTGATTTTAGATTTTACAAACTCGTGTGTATTAGGATCAATGCCGGTACTTAGCATTTTAAATAGTTTATCTGCTTCTAAAACTACATGACCTACACGAGTATTTTCAAGATGCCCCCCAAAATTTACTTTAGCATATCTGTTATCTTCGTGTGTATCCAGACTGATATAAGGGGCGTTATACCCATAGTGAAATATTGATCTGTATACTACTGCAATATCAGAAATAGAAACAGGTTGTTCGGCAATAGTCTGATCAGATGCACTTTTTCCATAAAAAAAGATATCATTTCTTTCATCTACTTCCACCGCTTCTAAAACAACACCATGATTGAGAAATTCCTCGATACTGCCCAAATCTATGGGCCGGTGTTTTGGAGATAAATCAAGGGCGTCAATTGCAAACGTAGCGGGGGTCATATTTACTCGTATTTCTGTTTTTGCGTAATCATTATTAAAAACATATACTTCGACATTTTTAATCGATAGGTGTTCACTATTAATAATGTCCTGAATCGGATGTCTTATAACTGATTGATATTTTTCAAAACTATTTTCAGGATTATCTCCCTTTAGAAATATTCGGATCAGTTGTGTATTATAATATAGCTGAAAATGGCCTTCCCTAAATAAATCTACCCAGGCAGGTTGTTCTGACCCAACCGGATAGTGCGCAAGAATATTTATAAGCGGAGGGGTATCTGGTTCGATATTATATAGTAAAACGTCATGACATAATATTGAATATGGCTCCAGGTATTGCTGTACAAGTCCTTTAACATCGTCGGTGTAAGTTGGAATTTTTTGAATAACATTACCGATGCTTTCTCCCGAGTGGGTGAGTATTGATTTATCTACTGCTTTGCCATATGAGATGGTTATCCAGTTACTCGGATTTGTTTTGCTAAAAATTGAACCTGCATCTATAGAAATTGACTGACAACTAATTAATGTAAAAGTGAAAAGTATGAAAAATACAGATATTAAAACTTTTCTTTTCATTTCATTAATTACTCCTTTTAATTTTTATAGCAAATAGTAATAGGGACAAACTTCCCTCTTATGTTATAACTTAGATAGGGATGCATCCTACTTTTTCTATGGTTTAGCTTCCTCTTTTACAAAGTCTTCCTTTAGAACGTCTATCTATAGTAATACCTAAAGCCTCAACCATCTGGTTAAGAAACTCCTCAGGTCATATAGGTTGTCA
>JAHILC010000109.1 GCA_018897225.1 Actinomycetota bacterium | reverse complement strand
TATAGCCTGCTCCTTGGAACCTGGCGATACTTCAGGTGTACATATTATTGCCTGGTTACCAAGACGGTCTCTAGTACATTCGGTTACTGGTGGTATCTCCATATGTGCAGAGCCAAATACCATCATATAAACAGGGTGAGCATGAATAATTACATTAATGTCATCAAAATTTTGGTATATATCATAATGTGTTATAGCTTCCCTTGTAATATTTTCTGTAGTTCCCATAAGAGGAATCCCACAAATATCAGTTATAAGTATTGAATCTTCTTCAATTATCCATTGGTATACTTCTCCTGCCCTTCTCTGTGTTATATAAACCAGATCCCCATCTCTAACTGAAATATTGCCACCGCTTGAATCAGCAATATTTTTATCATATAAATGTTTTGCCATATCACATATTGATTTTCTTATTTTTTTTACGTCTACCAAAATATACCTCCATTAGAAAAATTATTATCTATTTATCTTTAATATATTTTTGCATAACTGCACAATATTGAAAAAAAATTATTTTTTTAAAACTCTAAGAAAATTTTCATACATAACTTCCCACTTATCAGTTTCTTGGGGGGAACATTCTTCCAATTTAAACGAATCTTTTATTAAAAGATTACCTTCTTCATAAGATGAAATCTCACCAGATGATTTCATCTGTATTAATATATTTCCAATTGAAGTGGCTTCATAAATCCCAAATAGTACTGGAATTTTTAATAAATTTGCTGTCCATTGGCAAAGAAGTTTATTTTTGGAACCACCCCCCACTAGATATAAAAACTCAATTTTTTTCCCTATTATTTTTTCGAGTTCCTCAATGGCACTTCTAAAAAATAACGCAATACTTTGATATATGCATCTGAATAATTCACCTGCCGTTTGAGGTATTTGTTGCCCGGTTTCTTTAAAAAATTTTAAAATGCTATTATACATATCAGCGGTAGGATTACTAAAGATAGGATTAACTATATCTATAAAGCAATCTGGTTTTGGCGCATTTTCTACCAGGTAATCAATCTCTTTCCATGAAATTTCTTTATTCATATCTCTCATAATTTGTTTCCTATACTGCTCCGTAATCATCATGCCAGGAAAATCTTTTCTAAAATGGTTTACTCCTTCAACTCCAGCCTGATTTGCAAAACTCTTATCGTATGCCTCATCAGTTATTATAGGTATTTCAGTTGCAATTCCCAAACAACACCATGTACCAATACTGATTGCTGCTATATTTTTGTATGGAGAAAGCGGAACTGCTGTAAAGGCAGATGCTGTATCATGTTGGGCAGTTGCTATTATTTTTAGGGGTTTAATACCAATTGAGCTACAAACATCCTTTTGAATTGTTCCAATTTCAGTACCTGGATAAACAATTTCTGGGAAAATATTTCCAGGTATATCGAATTTTTTCAATATATAATCAGAAATCTTTTTATCTTTTTGATTGATTAATTGAGAAAAAGACATAAGTGTATACTCATTTATAACGTTACCAGTTAAAAAATAATTTATTATGCCAGGTATCATTAAATATTTGTCAGCAATATTTAATACCCCTGATTTTGAATATTTCAATACATATAACTGCAGTAAGCTGGTTGAAGAGGTAGAAGCCAATTGAACACCTGTCAGTTTAAATAATTCTCTCTTTGAAATAATATTATAAAACGATTCTTGAGCTTTATCTTTACTTTTATCACGATTAGTAATAGGGTTTCCTAAAAGATACCCATTCTTATCAATAAAGCTATAATCACTTCCCCACGAATCTATTCCTATACTTTCAATTTTTTCTTCGCTCTTTAACGCTATTCCAACTCCCCTAAGAACTTCATTATATATTTTCAAGATATTCCACTGAAGATATCCACCAGCATAAATATCATATTCAATAAATCTATAAATCTCTTTTAGCGTTATTGTTCCCCCATTATATTCTCCTAAGATTACTCTACTACCGCTCTGCCCTAAATCAAAAGCAAGATATTTTTTTTTCTTTAAATTGTTCTTGTTTTTATTATTTAAATTATCCAACAAGCTCCCCTATTTCTCCTCGCTAATTAGGTTTTAAATTAACAAATTAGCTCAATAATATATTTTCAGTTTGTTTTAGTTGCATAAGCCATTATTTTTTCTTCTGTTGCTTCCTGTTTTGAAAGAGTGCCAGTTATTTGTCCTTCATACATTATAATTATACGATCACTCATTCCCAAAATTTCAGGAAGTTCAGAAGAAATCATCATAATACCCAACCCATCAGTTGTTAATTTCCTCAATATTTTATGAATCTCAGTTTTTGTACCTACATCTATTCCACGCGTCGGTTCATCTAGAATTAAAACTTTTGGGTTAGCTGCCAATGAGCGTGATAGTACAACTTTCTGTTGGTTACCACCACTTAGATTCTCAATTTTTGTAAGTGGGTATCTGCTTTTCTTTTTTATCAATTTATGTATTAGTTTTTGAGTTCATATGCTCCTGTAATCATACTTACAATTTCTTCAGTTGTTGTCTCATTTGCTAATCTTTTTCCAACAATTTTGCCCTGACGTAATACAACAAAACGATCTGATACAGAAAAAACATGAGCCAAATTGTGACTTATAATAACAATAGATTTGCCTTGATCTTTTAAATCTTTAATTAGTTTCAATACTGCACTGGATTCTTCGACTCCCAATGCAGCTGTCGGTTCATCCAATACAAAAATATCACAATCCATGGAAATTACTCTTCCAACTGCCAATGACTGTCTTTGTCCTCCAGATAAGTAACCCGCTATTTGTCTTACAGAATCAATTTTAATCTTAAGTTTCTTTAAACTTTCCTCTGAATCTTTAAACATTTTCTTCCTATTTACAAAAATTCCTGCTCTTCGAGGTTCCCTACCTAAAAAAATATTTGCAGCTACATTTAAACAATCAACTATGGCTAGATCTTGATAAACAGTTCCTATACCTAGTTTGATTGAATCATTTGGATTTTCAATTTTAACCTTTTTCCTATTCATGTAAATACTCCCCTCATCCGGCAGAATAACACCTGATAAAATTTTGATAAGAGTAGATTTTCCTGCACCATTATCTCCAACTAATGCTAAAATTTCTTGGGGATTAATTTCAAAATCGACATCATCTAATGCTTTGACATGACCAAAATATTTTTTAATATTTTTCATTTCAACAATGGGGTTGGAATTACTTTTATCATTTAACAAATTTATAATCACCTCCTTATTCAATCAGTTCTTCCCATTTTAATTATTTAAGTGGGTATCTGCTTAAGTCAAGTACCCACTACATATAGTGTTTTGCCTTTTTTCCTGTGATCTCATCCATTGTTGCAGCTTTGATGATTACAGCTTGCTGTATAACTCTGTAAAATAGCTTCCCTCTGTGTCTTGATAGTCTACAGTTGAATTTAAAAGAAAACTCATCCAAGTAGTACTGAATCTTTTGACTTACAGCACCTTGGTGAGTGCCTAGAAGCCATCTTTTTA
>JAHILC010000013.1 GCA_018897225.1 Actinomycetota bacterium | reverse complement strand
CTATCGTATCCCAAATATCTTCCACCAGTTGAATTCTCTCGGGAATTGATAAATTAAGAGTATCAGTTGCAGTTTGCTTCTTCATGATTTTATATCTCCTTTTTATTTTATTTTGCACCGGTTTACTGGATGCTTATATTAAAATAATATTCATATTTCTCACAGTGAATCACTTCACCGTTTGTAAAACCATATCCCTGAATAAAAATAGCTGCTTTTTCAGACAAGAAAATCATACCATATAGGTTAATATTATGGAATACGTCCTCTCCCTGAATATCTTTCACCTCTGCTTCATTTAAATTTACAAAATCGTAACTAAGTTGTAAGTTTATGATGTTTATTTGATAACAACAGTTCGGACTATTGAGGTAGAAAAGGTTCTCTACGCGCTACACAAGTAGTTAACAGAAATGAAGGGCTTGCCGTCCTTCCTTTAGTCCTTTCAGAATAAGTGAAAGCCTCTAATTTATTAGGAGCTTTTCTACTTTAACGATCTAATTTTAAATTCCAGAATTGCAGAAAATTATTTTTATAATCCCTGATTATTTTTATGTATTTTAAGAAATACGTTTGCTTCTGATTAAAAAATATCATATTCCTGATATAATTGCTTAAATTGTAAAGCTATTAACGAAATATTCTTTTTGGCGGGTTTTGGCATGATAAATGGAAAAAAAGTAATAGTTGTACTTCCTGCATACAATGCTGAAAGAACCTTAATGCAGACTTATGAAGAGATCCCGAAAGACATAGTTGATGATATGATCCTGGTAGACGATGGCTCACGCGATCATACTGTCGAAATATCAAAAAAATTAGGCATCCAGACAATTATTCATACGTCAAACAAAGGGTATGGCGCCAATCAAAAGACTTGCTACCAGGAAGCATTAAAAAAGAACCCTGACATGATAATAATGCTACACCCCGATTACCAGTATTCCCCCAAGCTGATACTTGCGATGACTTCTATGATATCTTCAGGCCTGTACGATGTTGTGCTTGCCTCAAGGATTTTGGGAAGAGGAGCGCTTAGAGGCGGGATGCCGCTTTATAAATATATTTCAAACAGGATCCTTACAATCATTGAAAACTGTATGCTTGGTTATAAGCTGACAGAATATCATACAGGCTATCGGGCATACAGCAGTGAAGTTCTAAAGAATATTCCTTTTATGAAGAATTCTGATGATTTTGTTTTTGATAATGAGATACTTGCCCAGATAATATATTTTAAATACAGGATTGCTGAAATTTCATGCCCTACCAGGTATTTTCCGGAAGCCTCATCAATAAATTTCAGCAGGAGCGTGAAATATGGTTTTGGAGTTCTTGCAACAGGATTGAAGTTTTTGATTCATAAAATGAAAATAAAGAAAGTCAGTATATTTGTAAAAGATTAATAGTTAAAATATTGCTGACTATTTGTTAATATAGTGATTTAATTGGTAATTAATTAAGAAATAAATAATATTTTTTTGATTGGTATAATCTGTTATCTGTTTTGATAGTTTTACAATAAATGACTATTATCTGACTATTATTATGCAATCTAAGATTTTTTTTAACAAATTAGGCAGTTTTTTTATAACAAAAGAACTTTTAGAGGATAAAAAATCATCAATTCTTTTTTATAAATACTTTTTAACAGGACTTTTGATCAGGGGTTTTTTCCTTCCATTCTTTTTCCAGAGAGACATCTTATCAACATACCAAAGAGCAGCCGAAACTGTTTTTAAAGGAGTGCTTGGAGCAGATTTTCAGCAATTTTTAATTCATCTGATTCACAGCGGATATTTGTTTATCATAAAGCCATTGATTCCAAATATTGATCAGCTTTCATCAATCTTGCTAAATAAGGATTCCTGGATCTCGTGGATTGACTTTAACAATAATATTTATGTTTACAGAATATTAACCCTTTTTAAACTGCCTTACCTGGTTCTTGATATAGCCTGTATTTTAATTCTGATGAGGCTTCTTTATGACGACGAGCCTTTAAAGAGGCTTAGAGTTTTTAAATACTGGGCGTTAAATCCACTGGTAATCTTTATAACATATGTTTTTGCCCGCCATGAGATTATTGGAATATTTGTTGCACTGCTCGCAATACTTCTGGCAAAATACAACAGAAAATACTGGGCAATCATAGTGCTGGCTATTGGCATTGCCTTGCGATTCTTCCCGATAATGATGCTGCCTTTCCTGATTCTTTATCTTTCGCGAAAGAAACGCGATTATATTATTTTTTCCATAATAGGAATTGTTGGTCTGCTTGCCCTCGAGTCTTTCTCATATTTTTATTTTGGCAGGAGTGTTATATTCTCCTTACTGAATGCTCAGCATTTTGACTATATACTCTCGGCAAAGCTTGATTTGATAATTCACGACAGTATTTTTCTGTTTATAGCAGGTTATGTGCTTCTTATTTTAAGTTTTATTCATCAGAGAAATAAGACTTATGGGCTGTTTTTAAATTACTGCGGCATGGCTTACCTGCTTTATGTTGCAATCAGCTATTTCCATCCTCAGTATCTGCTGTGGACTATTCCATTCCTAATATTGATTTTTGTAAGGAAAAATTCAATTTATTATTACCATCTGGTTCAGTTTGCTATGCTGATGATACTCCTGATTTACTGGGGCGATCTTGTTACAAAATTCCTTTTCGCGCCGGTTGATATTAAACTTGCGCTCTATGCCACAGGACCAATACCTATAATCAACAAGTTCTATAATCCTGTAAAATTTGTAAATATATTTAGAAGTGTATTTACGGCAGTATCGGTATGGATGATTTATTTAATTTATAAGGATAATAAAAACTTATTGGAAGAGAATAGCAATATTATTGAAAGAGAGCAGTAACAATTAAAAATTATAATGCCGTAAAATAAAATAATATAAAATAATATAAATGCGTGTGCTAAAGGGTTTAAGTTTCATAAATTTATAAAATATGAGTATAAAAGGAAATAAAATTTTTAAGAACAAGATTGGGGTAAGGGTTTCAGCAATAATACTTATTATTGTTTTTTCGGTTTCTTTATTAATTGTGGGCGGCACAGGCTGCAAGAAAGTTTTTTTCATTTCCGGGGCAAGCCTGGGATATTATGTATGGCAGGATAAGGATAGCAATGTTCATATCCAATGGAGCTCAGACAGGAAAGAAACTAGTTTTTCCGGATCGGTTTCGACAGATGGCAAAATTACAGACCTGAAAAAGAATGGCTTTGAGGATGATGATAAAGCCTCCCTGAATTCGCAGTCAAATAAGGTTGATTTTACAGCTAAATTAACGCCCGATGATTATACTGATGAAATAGTACTGAGCTTAGTTGATTACAGCTATCTGGAATTTGAATTAAAATTAAATGGCGCCTACGACCTGCAGAGGACAAATCTTGGGG
>JAHILC010000108.1 GCA_018897225.1 Actinomycetota bacterium | reverse complement strand
TTTAATATAAACAATAATTAATGATAAAATGTATTGAATGCTTTAATAATATCAATTAATTTCGGCTTTGATAACAACTTTTAAAAGTTATAAAATTATGGAAAAGATTAAAATTACTTTTTTAACTGATAGAATGATAAAAGGTCACGGAGTGGACCTGGTTGTTGATAGAATTGCAGACGGCCTTACAAAAAAGGGTTACTTATGTGAAGTTTATGCAAACAATGTTGATGAAACTTTTGCAAACCGCCAATCATACAGGATTTATAAGCTTCCAAATGTTGGACTTGCAAATTTTTTTATTTTGGAAAAGCGCATAAGAAAATTTGCAAATTTCTTTAATAATAAAGATACAGACCTATTCATAATTCAATCCTTTCCATTTTATAGCCTCATCCCATTGCTCAAATCCCCCACACTTGTTGTAGATCATGGTGTAGTGTCAACAATCGGTATGCCCATAAAAAGAAAATTATATTATAAATGTCAACAATTAAGCCAGAACCTTTCATATTTCAGGAAAGCAAAAAAAGTAATTCTTGTGTCAAATTATTTGTTAAATTTACTGCCAAATTATATAAAAAATAAAGCAATATTTATTCATAACGGTGTTGACCATTACCAGGGAGATAATATAACACAAGATGAAATAGATAACTTCAGGTCAAAATTGGGAATAAAAGAAAATGATACCCTGCTTCTTTATGTGGGAAGGTTGAATTTATCCAATCAACCTTATAAAGGCCTTGCTGAATTGGTTAGCATCTATCAGGACGTTTCAATAAAAAATAAAAACATTAAACTGCTTGCAGTTGGTTATGGTTCTAAAAATGATGAGGAGCTGTTGAAAAACCAGGGGCTGCTTTCACTTAGTAATGTCCCTGAAGAGAGGATGCCAATTATTTATAGCGCGAGCGATATTTACACTACCTGCTCACAATGGGAGGGTTTTGATTTACCGGTAGGAGAATCACAATATTTCGGCAAACCCGTTATTTGTTATAATATAGGAGCTCATCCCGAAATTATGATTAGTGGTAAAACTGGATTCATTGTTGCAAATAAGGAAGAATTTACTGAAAAGATCAAACTACTTTCTGAAAATAAAGACTTGCGCAAGCAAATGGGAGCAAATGCTAAAGACTTTATTAAGAAATTTACATGGCAAAATAGCATAGATAATTATGACAATGAAATAAGAAAAATATTCAGCTTAAAATCAGTAAAGCAGCCAAGCCCTAAAAAAGAAAAGGAAGCACTTGAAGAAAGTTATGGAATAAAAGATTTTAGCCTAAAATCAGGAAATAAAAAAGTCTCCGTAATTATTATAAATTATAATTCTTCCTACACCTGCCTCCAGGAATGCATTGAATCATTAAAAAATCAAACATACGAAAATATTGAAATATTAATTTTTGATAATAATTCACAAAATAATACTATTTCTTTGATAAAAAATGACTATAGCTATATTCGAATTATTAATTCAGATAGAAATTTAGGTCTTGGAGCAGCTCTAAATAAGGCAATAAAAGCTGTAGATGGTGAATATACCCTGATTTCCAATTTTGATGTGACATACGACAAAATTGCAATTGAAGAGTTTGTTGATGAAATTGCTAAGCTTGATAATAAATTTATAGGACTTGCTCCAAAAATAAAACTTTATTACCAGAAAGAATATATAGAAAGTGTTGGAGTTTTTATATATAACATTTTTTATGCTGGTTATAACGGAATAGGACAGTTAGACCTCGACCAGTACAACAAAACTGAAGATATTTTTGGTGTTTCATTTACTTCGGCGTTTCTTAAAAGAGAATGTTTTGGTAATAGCATGGTTGGGGAAATCGATCCAACTTTCTTTTTATATTATGAAGATATTGATTTCTGCTACAGAGCAAATCTTTTAGGATATAAATTCAAATCATGCCCGACAGCAATTTGCTATCATAAATATGCTTATAGTTTCAGGGATGAAGCTTCTTCATTTCAAGTGAAATATTATTACCAGAAATTAAATATCATGAAAACCGTATACAAAAACGCGGAACCTGCAAATATGAAAAGAACAATAGCTAATGAATTGGAGATCCAACGACAGAATTTAAAAGACAGAAACTTAAAAGAAGTAGCTAAAAACATATTTAGAGATTATAAAAAAAGTTTGCATTACTTGAAAAAGAAAAGAATTTTTATTCAGATGACGAGACAGGTATCAGACTGGGAAGCTGTAAAATTTTCCTGGGGTGAAAATAACTTTTTTGACATTGTAAGAAATGAGCCTGTATACTGCATTTCGAACCTTATATTAACCTACAAAAGGCTTTTTGCAATTACTGGCAGCAGTAAATATGAGGAATACATCATCTATCTCCAAACCCTTGAAGATACGAAGTTTAAAATAGAGCCAGCACTTCTTAAAAGATTTTTACACAGCAAGCTTGAATACGAACCCGCACCAATACATGCTCTAATTGACAGGATAGTGTAACCTTTGAGTAATTTATTGGCAGTATCAGGTAATTATTTATATTGTTATCCCCTAAGGCAAAGGAGCTTTATAAATATCCATAGTGATAAATTAGAGGAATGGAGTAAAAAAAACTATCTTCAATATTTAGATGAATTAAATAAGTCTGAAATTATTCAAAGAAGGAATACATATTCAGTAGATAGATTCTCAAAGAGCATAAAGATTAATTGGAAATTTAGAAATCCAGGTAATGCAATTTTAGACGATGGCAGATCCCGGACACTTTTGAAGATACAATTAGATTAAGCTATGAACCAGAAGAGTTTAGGGAGCTATTACAAAAGCAGGAGACGGAAAAACCACTGCGATTGAAATAGTTAAGAGACTTTATGAGAGTGTCAAAAAAGTGGG
>JAHILC010000107.1 GCA_018897225.1 Actinomycetota bacterium | reverse complement strand
ATGGCACATCATTTATGATGACCGGGGCTACGCACATGGCAACTTATGCTTATGAAAAATGGCTTGGTCCGGCTGAACTTGCTCATTATTCCTATAATTTTATGCGTGTTCCGCCACCATATTATTACAGGCCATATTATGAAGTCAGCAATCCCAATGATGCAGATGAAGTTGATAGGCGTGCTTTGGAAGAGCTGGAGATGCAAATTAAATATGGAAGTACCGGTCCTGTTTGTGCAATGATTATGGAACCTTTGCAGGGTTCGGGAGGACAGCATATATTTTCCAAAAAATATCTACAGGGAGTGAGAGATATATGTAATAAATACAGTATTATTTTGATCTGGGACTGCATTCAGACTGCATTTGGCAGAATGGGAACATGGTCAGCTTCAGAATATTATGGTGTGACTCCAGACATAATGACTGTCAGTAAATGTATTGCAGCAGGATTACCGCTTAGCGCTGTGGTTGTTTCTGATGATATCGAAGGCATGAAAATGAATGGAATGGACCTTCATACATATGGCAATAATCAACTTTCACAGGTTGTAGCACTGAAGCAAATGGAAATTATAAAAAGGGATAATATTTTGGACAATGTTAAAAAAGTCGGCATCCACCTGAAAGAAGAATTGGAAAAAATGCAGAAAGAGTATCCTGTAATGGGTGACGTCAGGGCACTTGGCTTCCATATTGGTATTGAATTCGTAATAGACCCTGTAACAAAAGAGCCTGACTTTGAAGGTTGCGCAAAGATGCGAACAGTTGGATATAAAAATGGTATGATATTTGGTGATGGAGGAGTTGCAGGTGGTAAAAATGTCCTGAAAATAAAACCACCGTTGATAACGACGATGGCCGAGTCAGATATAATACTTGAAAGATATTATAAAATAATGCAGGAAGTATACGGTAAATAATCAATAAGTTCACCGGTTATACACTTTTTTACCTTTGATTTTTTACCTTTTGTTTAGCAGTAATGGATATCAGTATGAATGGCGGTACTTTTTATAATTTTTACTTTGGCTTTCTATAAATAACTCTACCGCCATCAACTATAATTTCCTGGCCGCAGATATACTCTGAAATATCTGATGCTAAAAATACAACCACATTTCCGATATCTTCAGGAGTACCCATCCTGCCAAGCGGTATACCCTCAATTATTTTTTTATTCACTTCCGGAGTATCAGGATATCTTAAACGAAGCATTTTAGTATCTACCACCCCAGGGGAAACAGAATTAATCCTGATTCCTTTTGGTAATAGTTCATAGGTTATTGATTTCATTAAACCCAGCAGGCCTATTTTTGAAACAGCATAGTGAGATCCACCGCCACTGCCATTTATTGTAGCAGCAGATGCAATCAGGATTATATTACCTTTCTTTCTTTTAATCATAAAAGGCATAGCTTCCTGTATAAAGTAAAAGGCGCCTTTTAAATTTATTTCCATTGCCTTGTCCCATTGATCATCAGTCAAATCTGTAAATTCAGCAAACGAGGAATAGCCGGCACAATAAACTAAAACATCTATATTTTTGAATTTTTCATAAATTTCTTTCATTAGTTTTTTGACTTTGGGTCTTTTACGAACGTTACATTCATAAAAAAATATATCAGTATTAAATTTTTCCATAACCAGCCTGGATAAATTATCACCCGAGACTTTATCGATATCAACTGCTATTATTTTGGACCCTGCTTCTGCCAATACTTTTACAATCCCTGAACCAATATCACCTGCTGCACCGATAATTAATGAAATCTTATCTTTAAGATTTATTTGTTTCATAGTTCCTCCAGTCACTTTATTGACATTTAGAATTAACTAATTTAATATCATAATATTATCATAAAGATACATTTTAGTACATTTTAATACAAGTCATCAGTAAAATAAGTAGTTAAATAAAATAAAAATGGCAGACGAAATAATAGATTGTAATTTTTGGTTTGGAACAAATTACCTGAGCCAGGAATTGTCAGTAGATACCGGGAAGCTAAATGCCTATTTCGGTTATCTTAGCATAAATGTAAAAACTCCAATGATTGCCATCAGCAGTTATT
>JAHILC010000106.1 GCA_018897225.1 Actinomycetota bacterium | reverse complement strand
ATTGAAATAGGAGATTTTGTTGCAGTATTCGGACCTGGTGCAATGGGGATGATGATGATCCAGATGTGTAAGGCTCTTGGAGCAGCAAAAGTTGCTTTAATGGGAGCTACTGGTGATGACTGGAGGCTTGAGCAGGGAAAAAAAGTGGGGGCTGACTACATTTTTAATACAGTTGAAAAAAACAGTAAATATTATACTTCAGATTTGAAGAAAACTATAAGTGAGCTTACTAAAGGAAGGCTTGCAGACAGGGCAATAGCTCCAACAAGCGCAAATGCAGCGTTTGAGCAGGCAGTAGAAATAACCGGAAATTGCGGAATAATAATACATTTTGGATTGCCAAATGCAGACGATGTATTTAAAATTCCGGCACTCAGCTTCCACACAATGGATAAGGAAATCAGGTCCGCATGGCTTGCTCCTCTTGCATGGCCGGCTGCCATAAGATCAATTGAAGAAGGCCTTGTAAAAGTTGACAGCCTGATTACAGGCACTTATCCGCTTGAGGATACTGAAAAAGCAATAAGGATTTTAAAAACAAACCCGGGAAATCAGATAAAAATACAAATTGCAATTTAGCAATTTGATGTTTGGTTTTAAATGTTTTAATTTTATTAAATAATAGGTATAAGAGGTTTCAAAATGGAATTTCCAACAACAGATACAAGCTATCAAAAAAAAAGATTCAGTAAAGAAGAGCTGATCAAGCACATGGAAAGTTTTAATCTTGATTTAAAAATCTCGGTTGGCATCTGGTATTTTACCCCAGGGGGCGGGAGGTTCCATGAAGCTTACATTCCGAACAAGACAATTGCTGAAAGAATCGAGATGGCTGCTGAAATGGTAAAATTTGGAGTAAAAGCTATTGAAGCTCATTATCCTAATGAAGTCAATGAAGAGAATTGGCATCTTTACCAAAGACTTGAGAAAGAAACCGGAATAGTGCTTCAAAGTTGTTATCCTGCAATTTTTTATCCCAAGGAATATGAATTTGGCTCGCTTTCAAACCCATACAAGAAATACAGGGATAAAGCCCTAAAAACTCTTGTTGATTGCCTGAAGTTTGCAAAGGATAAAAAGCTTCATCATGCTGGAATCTGGCCGGGGATTGACGGATATACTTATTCGCTCGGTACCAATTATTATGATATGTGGGACAGGTTTGAAGGTGCTGTAGCTGAAGCAATGGACGAGGTTCCGGGTGTAATTGTGGCAATAGAACCTAAACCTTATGAGCCTGCTCCCAATAATATTTACAGGACTACTGCGGATGGCCTGATTGCATGCAAGGATATAGAGTCCAGATTAAAAAACAAGTCAAACCTTGCAATACTTGCAAAAGGTATACCTCTTGCAGGTATGCAGCCGGAAATTGGCCATATAAGGATGGGATCTGAAGATGCTCCTTATGCAATTGCAAGATGCACTCGGGAAGGGAGGCTGTTTAATACACACTGGAACAGTCAGCCTCTGGGCAATTACGATCAGGATCTTAATATTGGTGTTGTAGAATGGAGCCAGGCAGAAGCAATGCTTTATGTTTTGAAAATGGTTGGATTCAAAGAGTACTTTGGTTTTGATATCAATCCTGAACGTATGCCAGTTCTTAAAGCTATAGAAATAAACTCTTTGGCATTGAATATTATGAATGATAGGATTAATTCGCTGCCGCATGAAAGGATTATCCAGTCTTACTTTAATCCAGAGAATAACAGGGGCGAAATTGAGATGATTCTTACAAAGAGCATGGGAAAATAAATTAAAAAAACAAAAATGTTAAATTGTCAAAGGAGTTTATATGAGCAAGAAAGTCAAGGTAGCAGTTATAGGTCTTGGTTTCGGAGCAGATTTTCTTCCAATTTACCTTAATCATCCTAATGCAGAGCTTTATGCAATTTGCCAGAGATCAAAAGAAAAATTGGAAGCTGCCGGCAAGAAATATGGCATAGACAGGCTTTATACAGATTATAAAGATATCCTTAAAATAAAGGAAGTTGATGCGATACATGTAGTTACACCTGTGGATACTCATGCATCAATTGTTATGGACTGCCTCAATGCTGAAAAGCATGTTTCCTGCACCGTACCAATGGGAATTACGGTAGAAGAATGTATTGAAATCGTGAAGCTCAGAAGAAAAGTTGGCAAGATTTATATGATGATGGAAACATCGGCTTATACCAGGGAATTCCTTTATGTCAAAAACCTGAAGGATACAGGTAAGCTCGGAAAAATCCAATTCTTGAGAGGTTCTCACATGCAGGATATGGAAGAGTGGGGTCCTCCATGGCCAGGATGGCCTCCGCTGAATTATGCTACTCATGCAGTAAGTCCATTGGCCATTCTTGCCGATGCTCCTGTTGAATGGGTTTTTGGTCTTGGTGCAGGGAGAATCAGGGAAAATTATATTAAAAATTACAACTGCCCTTATGCAGTAGAATCGATGCTTATGAAATTTAAGGGTTCTGATATCGGTGGAGAAGTTACCCGATCTTTATATGATACTGTCAGGCAGTATATTGAAAGTTTTGATGTTTATGGACAAAAGCTGGCTTTTGAATGGAACAGATTGAGCGATGAGGAACCAATACTCTATCTTGGGAAAGAGTCTGCGAAGAGGGTAAAAATACCAGATACAGACAACTTGCTTCCAAAAGAGATAGCAAGGTTTACGAAATCTGAGCAAGTTATGGATGAAGAAGAAAAGCAGCATCTTTCTTTCATACAGGGTTCAGGCCATGGCGGTTCACACCCGCATATGGTTCACGAGTTTATTATGGCAATAGTCCAAAACAGGGATTCAGCAATTGATGCGGAGAAAGCCGCAAACTGGACTTGCGCGGGTTTGCTTGGCCATAAATCTGCTAGTGGTGGCGGTGAAAAAATTTATCTGCCCGATTTCTGGAATCTCTAAAACAGAATAAAAACAGATTGAAATAGGAGAGATATTATTGAGCATTCTTGGTATAGATATTGGAACAACCGGGTGTAAGGCTGTTGTTTTTAATAGGCATGGAGATATCCTTGCATCGCAATATAAGGAGCATCCCCTCTTGCATCCAAATCCTGGGTGGACGGAACTAGACCCGAATTTAGTTTTCAAAAACATAAAAAATATAATCAAAACTGCAAACCAGAGGCTAAATAAAGATAAAATCAAGGCACTTGCAATATCCAGTCAAGGGGAAGCGGTTATGCCTGTCGACAGGACTGGGGAGTGCCTTTATAACGCTATCGTAACATTTGACGGTAGGACTGGAGAGCAGTATCAATTCTGGAAAGAAGGGCTTGGTAAAAAAACTATTTTTGAAATTACTGGCATGCCCCTTAACCCGATGTATAGCATAAATAAAATAATGTGGCTCAAAAAAAACAGGCGGGATATTTATAAAAAAACTTTTAAATTTTTATGTTTTGAAGATTTTGTCCAGATGAAGTTTGGCGCAAACCCGACGATAAGTTATTCTCTTGCAGCAAGGACAAGCGCATTTGATGTAAGAAAAAAAGAATGGTCAAAAACAATGCTTGAGCAGGCAGGGGTAGAAGAGGGTTTACTCGCTACTTGCGGTCCTTCTGCAAAAGTTATCGGTATTGTGGATAAGAAAATATCTGAAGAACTTGGTTTGGATAATGATGTTGCGGTTGCAACAGGAGGACATGACCAGGCATGCGGCGCATATGGAGCAGGAATTGTAAAAGAAAATGTTGCCATGAATGCCGCCGGGACATCAGATGTCATTACCGTAATGCTTGATAAGCCCTATTTAAATGAAATCATGCTTGAGAATAATTACGCTTGTGCACCTTATGTAATTCCTGATAAATATACTGCTCTTACTTTTAACCTGACGGGAGGGCTTTTACTGAAATGGTATAGAGATACATTTTGTTACGAAGAAACCCAGCTTGCAAAAGAAACCGGGAAAAATGTATATAAAATAATTGATGATAGTATTTATAGCAAACCCGTTAATTTATTTATACTTCCTCATTTTGTTGGAAGTGGTACTCCAACCCTTGATGCCAATTCAAGAGGAGTTATTATAGGACTCGATCTTGAAACAGACAAATCCAAGTTATCAAGAGCTGTACTTGAAAGTAATGCATATGATTTACGCTATAATCTTGAAAAGATTGAGAGTATGGGCATTAATGTAAAAAAAATATTTGCAATTGGCGGTGGTGCAAATTCTCCCGTATGGCTTCAGATAAAATCAAATGTTCTGAATAAAAAAATGTATACACTTATGAACTCAGAGGCAGCAAGTCTTGGCGCAGCACTGCTTGCAGGTATCGCAATAGGCCAGTACAGGGACTTCAAGGATGCGGCCATTACTGCAGTCAAACAACAGGACGAATTCGTACCGGACAAAAAAATACTGAAATTTTATGAACAAAGGTATAAGATATACAAGGAAATTTATAGCGCCAATAAATCAATTCTGCATGAAATTAGTGCGTTGAATTAATGTATATAAGAAAAAATTT
>JAHILC010000105.1 GCA_018897225.1 Actinomycetota bacterium | reverse complement strand
CCTTAATAACTCTTATTGATAAAACTGAAGAAAGCATAGAAAGGGTAAGCAGGTTATTACGGAATTTATCGGATCTCGATATTGGTCAGACAAGCACAAGTTTAGACGATCTGAGATCATTAATGCTTGAAAAAATACCTGCAATTGTTTTAGTAGGCCCTTTATATACACTGGTTGATTTAGAAAACCTTCTAAAAACTTGTGGTCAGGGTGCCGGACTTGTAAAAATAATTCTTTTTACTGGTGAACAATCCTCAAACATATTCAGGAAAGCCATTAAAATTAATATTTTTGATGTTCTGGAATTTCCTTTTAACTATGGCGATATGAAGGAGTCCATTAGCAGGGCAAGAGTTGCAATAAAAGAAATTACCGGTGAAAAAGATATTCCCCAAACAGAAGAAACCAGAGCAAAAAATAAAATTTCAAAAAATATAATGATCTTTAGTTCTAAAGGCGGGACAGGGAAGTCATTTATTGCAACCAATCTGGCAATAGATTTATATAATCAGACAAAAAAAAGAGTAGTTTTAGTTGATTTAAACTATCAAACCGGAGATATAGCTTTGATACTGGATATTGTCCCCAGGCATACTTTTTACGATATTACATCTATAATAAATCAGCTTGATACGGAAATGTTAAGCAGTTTCCTGACTCAGCATAGCTCGGGAGTCAAGATACTTCCTGCTCCTGTTGATCCTACACAATCTGAATCTATAAGCACAAAGGCAACTGTTAAAATTCTGGATACACTTGCAAAAATCTGTGATTACATGGTTATAGATGCACCATCAAATTTTTCAGAAAATACGCTGGCGTTACTGGAAAAAATTGATTTTTTATGCATGGTTGCCAGTATGGATGTTCCGAGTATAAAAAATTTAAAAGTGGCTTTAGAGGTGGTTGACCAGCTGAAATTCCCGGAAGAAAACATATTGATCATAATAAACCGCGCAAACACCAAAGTAGGAATAACAACAGATGAGATTGAAGATACTTTAAAAAGAAAAATTGATATTACTATTCCAAGTGACAGGCTGGTACCGCTTACAATAAACCAGGGTAACCCTATTATAAGCGTTTATCCAAAATCAGCTGTAAGTAAAAGCATTAATAAATTGACAAAATATTTAATTAAATCCAAATAATTCAAAACTATATAAATTTTAAAGGGGTCTTATGGGTCTGCAGGACAGAATAAAAAAAGTACAGGATTTTGAAAAAAGCTTTGATTCAAAATTGGAAACAGGAGAGCATACCAGGGAAAAGCAAATTGATAAGATTAAAAGAGAAATACACATGCGGTTGATAACAGAGCTCTCAGATATAATATATAAAAAGAAGATCAGTGATGCTGAATTAAGATTAAAAGTTCGAAAATACGCCCAACAGTTTTTGAATGAAGACAGTAATCCTCTCTCGCTTGAAGAGAAAAACAATATCATAAGTGCCCTTATTGACGATATTGTAGGGTATGGCCCGATTGAGGAATTTTTACTGGACAACGAGATCACTGAAATAATGGTAAACGGGCCTAATGATATATTTATAGAAAAATTCGGCAAAATATACCTGACAAATAAAAGTTTTTTAGATAATGCACATTTATTGAGGATCATTGATAAAATTGTAAGCCCCTTAGGCAGAAGGGTGGATGAAGCCTCGCCATACGTAGATGCAAGACTCCCTGACGGGTCACGTGTAAATACAATAATCTATCCACTGGCACTGACAGGTCCTTATTTAACCGTTAGAAAATTTGCAAGAGAACCATTTACTATAGAAGATTTTATCGAAATGGGCACCAGCACTCATAAGGTCGCTGATTTTCTTAAGGCTTGTGTCATTGGCAAGATGAACATAATTGCATCCGGTGGAACCGGTACGGGAAAAACAACCACATTAAATGTCCTGTCATCTTTTATTCCGGAAGAAGAGAGAATAATAACCATTGAAGATGCTGCAGAATTGCAACTGCATCAGCGTCATGTGCTTAAATTGGAATACAGGCCTCCAAACATAGAAGGAAAAGGTGAAATAACCATAAGAGACCTGGTTAGAAACTCTTTGCGTATGAGGCCTGACAGGATAATAGTAGGTGAGGTCAGGGGTGGAGAAGCGCTGGACATGCTGCAGGCAATGAATACAGGGCATGAAGGAAGCATAAGTACGGTGCACGCCAACTCACCGAGAGACGTGCTTTCCAGGCTTGAAACAATGGTATTGATGGCTGGTATGGATCTGCCTGTTAAAGCAATAAGGGAACAGGTCTCATCAGCAATTAATTTAATAGTGCATATGAACAGATTAAAAGACGGTACAAGAAGGTTTGTAAAAATCACCGAAGTTCAGGGTATGGAGGGTGATGTTATAACTCTGCAGGATCTTTTTGTTTTTGATTTTTCAATGGGCATAGACAGCAGGGGAAGACTTAAAGGCAGGATTAAATCAACCGGGTTAAAACCCAGATTTCTTGATAAATTAAGTGAATCCGGAATTGAAGTACCCAATGAAATCTTTGAAAGAGAAATCTAATATAAAAACAAATAAATTATTATGGTAAAAAAATCTTTTTTTAGATTTTGCACAATAATTATAATAGCAGTTTTATCTGTATTTCTATTTTTTGCAATTAATCCGCTATTTCTAAAAGCAGAGACTTCTTCAGACTCGGATATTATCTTAAAAAAGTTATATTCTGACGAATTTCCAAAGATAGTTTTTTATATTGATTTTAAGGAAGGATCGCAAATAGGTTCTCTGGATTTAAAGAACGAGGATCTGAAAATAGTTGAAAACGGAGAGGAGGTTAAGAATTTACTTGTTGAAAAAGTAGATACAATAAAAGAGCCAATAGGAGTGGTACTGGTTATTGACACCAGCGGAAGCATGAAAGGGGAACCAATTGAAGCTGCGAAAACAGCAACAACCCTTTTTATTGACGAAATGCGGAAAATAGATAAATTTGCAGTTGTAGGGTTTTCTGATGATATAAAAGTTTACTCATCTTTTACCAAAGACAGGCAGCAGCTTAAAAGCTCTATTGCCCAGGTGGAAGCAAAAGGTGAGACCTCATTATTTGACGGTATTGATATATCAATCGACCAGTTCAAGAACCTTGATATAAAATATAAATATGTAGTTGTGCTTTCCGATGGAATGGATACTGTCAGTAAATTAAAATACACCGACAATATAAACAAAGCTAAGAAAGAAAATATAACAATATATTCAATAGCGCTGCTCTCTAAAGACTATAATCCTGCAGATTTAAGAGAAATATCCGGAAGTACCGGGGGTGAAATGTTAATTGCTGCAAGCACCAGTGAGTTAAAAGAGTTGTATAGCAATATCTCAAGAAAGATAAGAAACCAGTATAAAATATCATATATAAGTTTGTGGCCCAATATAGAGACAATAAAGTCTGATATATTTATAGAAAAATCGGGTGTGAGTGATTCCATAACATTATCTTATAAAAATCCTTATTT
>JAHILC010000104.1 GCA_018897225.1 Actinomycetota bacterium | reverse complement strand
GTCCGGGGAGTACTGCTGTATTTGTCTGAACCATATGATCGTATTGCTCCCATACCCATTTCTTACTACAAATATTTGGCGCTCCTATCATAAGCTTAAAAATTTCTTCAAGAGAATGTTTTGACTGAATGACTTTTATCTCAGAATCAGTTATTGCATTTTCGCAGGTAGTTTTAATATAACCGGGCTCCTTGTAGGAATGGTGATAAACCGGTGAAAGGTCTGTCAATGTTTTGACAGGTATTTCTCCTTCAAGTTTTCCCTTGCAGAATACCCTTAAATTACCACTGCCTGTAACCTTTCCGATTGCCTCACAGTTGATGTTCCATTTGCTGCAGACTTCCTTTACTTTTTCATACATAGCTGGCGCAACAAGAGCAAGCATTCTTTCCTGGGACTCAGATATCATAATCTCATAAGGGATCATGCTCGGTTCACGCAGGGGTACAGCACTTACATCAATATCCAGACCTACCTCACCCTTGCTTGCCATTTCAACAGATGAACTGGTAATGCCTGCAGCACCCATATCCTGCAAACCCAGTATCAATTTTTTATCAAGCAGTTCCAGGCAAACTTCGAGGACAACCTTTTCTGCAAATGGGTCGCCTACCTGCACGCTGGGCCTTCTCTCTTCTGAATTTTCGTCAAGCTCATCAGATGCAAAAGTAGCGCCATGTATCCCGTCACGCCCGGTGCTTGAACCGATAAGAACAAGTAAATTACCTTCTCCAAAGGCTTTTGACTTTATGATCCTGTCTTTCTCAACAATTCCCACAGTCATTGCATTTACAAGTGGGTTGCCTTCATAAATCTTGTCAAAGTACACTTCACCACCCACTGTTGGTATCCCCATGCAGTTGCCATAATCGCCAATTCCTTTGACAACATTTTCGAATAAGTATTTCTGCCGGGGGTTTAATTCGAGATTGCCGAAACGAAGAGAGTTCAAGCTGCATATCGGCCTTGCGCCCATCGCAAAAATATCCCTTATAATGCCGCCAATTCCTGTTGCAGCGCCCTGGTAAGGTTCTACTGCTGACGGATGGTTATGAGATTCTATCTTCATAACGATAGCCTGATTATCACCAATATCAAGAACTCCTGCATTTTCACCAGGTCCTTGAAGCACATATTTGCCTGAAGTCTTAAATTTTTTCAGGAGCGCTCTTGAGCTCTTGTAACTGCAGTGTTCAGACCACATGACAGAATATATGCTAAGTTCAAGATAATTGGGTTTCCTGCCCAGATATCCGCAAATCTTTTTAAATTCGCCTGCATTTAAGCCAAGTTTTTTATATTCCTTTTCTACATCCATTTCCATATTCCTGTCTAAAAGTGAATGATACTTCTTATCATCGAGCTAAATATTCCAATCCCATCGTTGGAGCCTAAAATATTTTCACAACAAGCTTCCGGGTGTGGCATCAAACCAAAAACATTCATTTCCTTATTACATATCCCGGCTATGTTCCCAATTGCGCCATTTGGATTGTGCTCATCGCTTACCACCCCGTCATTGCTGCAATATCTCAAAATAATCTGGTTGTTTTTTTCAAGCTCAGCAAGCCCCTTTTCATTAATATAATAGTTGCCTTCGTTATGCCTTATAGGTATTTTAATGATACGGCCTTTTTCCAAATTGCAGGTAAAGGAGGTACCGCTGTTTTCAACTCTTGTATGAATGAACTTGCATATGAATTTTAATGTATTATTCCTCAGCATTGCGCCAGGCAGCATACCTTGCTCGAGTAAAATCTGAAACCCGTTGCAGATTCCAATTATAAGCTTTCCCTTTTCGGCAAATTTTCTTACATACTCCATTATCGGGGAAAATTTAGCAACAGCCCCGCTTCTCAGATAGTCTCCGTATGAAAATCCCCCCGGTAAAACAATTGCATCGATTCCACCTGCGCTTTTATCGTTGTGCCAGATGAATTTGCACTCTGCCCCTAGAATATCTTGCAGGGCATGGCAGCAGTCAAACTCACAATTAGTCCCGGGAAAAACTACAATTCCAAAAACTGGTTTTTTTATATTTTCCATCCAAAGGCCTCATCAAAAAAATTAAATAATTACCTGCGCAATTATTTAAATATTGTTATGTAATTTAAAATTGTAAAAATCTTTATCTTTTTTACAAAATTTCATATTTAAAATCTTCGATTATAGGGTTTGAAAGCAATCTGTCACATAAATATTCTATTTCCTTTTTTATATCTTCT
>JAHILC010000103.1 GCA_018897225.1 Actinomycetota bacterium | reverse complement strand
GATAGGAGCACCAAATATTTGCAGTAAGAAATGGGTATGGGAGCAATATGATTATATGGTTCAAACAAATACGGCAGTACTCCCCGGACAGGACAGTGCAGTTATAAGGATAAAAGGCGCAAGTAAAGCTATTGCATTTACATCTGATGGAAATGGCAGATATTGCTACTTAAATCCCTATATGGGCGGAATAATTGCAATTGCAGAATCTGCCAGAAATCTTGTGTGCTGCGGCGCTGTTCCTATTGGGATAACTGATTGCCTTAATTTCGGTACTCCTGAAAAACCTGGAATTTTCTGGCAATTTAAGAATTGCATTGATGGAATATGCCAGGCGTGCAGCGTGCTTGATATACCAATAGTCAGCGGTAATGTCAGCTTTTACAATGAAAGTTTCGGTAACCCTATTTATCCTACTCCGGTTTCTGCAGCTGCAGGCTTAATTGAAAAACTTGATCATATAATGACAATGGATTTTAAGGATACTGGAGATACTATTGTGCTGCTGGGGGAAAATAAGGATCATATGGGTGGAAGCGAATTTATGAATTTATTTCTTGACAGGGTAGGCGGACAATGTCCGGAACTTGACCTTGATTTTGAAAAAAGACTTCAAAGCTTGTGTCTTGAATTAATAAGGGGCAACATTATAAAGTCCGCGCATGATAGTTCGGTTGGCGGGCTTGGGATATGTATTTTAAAAAGTGCCGTCATGGGTGGTATCGGTGCAGATATTGAATTAGGTTTAATTGGCGGCAGTATTATCAGGGCTCTGTTTAATGAGAGCCAGTCCAAAATAGTGGTGTCGGCGGGCAAAAATAAGCTAAAAGACCTGATAAAAATATGTAAAAAATTTGAAATTCCATTTATACAGCTGGGAATAACTGGCGGCGCCGTCCTGAAAATTAATGGACTGGATTGCATTGAGATAAAAGAGGCTCAAAATATTTACGACAGTGCAATGGAAAGTAAGATGTCTTTATAGTTTTCAATTTATTTTAAGTTTCTATTTGTTATAATTAATCTGGTAAAAAATGATGACAAAAATTAAATTTAAAAAAACTGGCGCCAAACTAAGCGAAAAATGCGGTGTTTTTGGAGTTTACTGTTCAAATGAAAATGTAGCAGAATTTATCTTTTACGGGCTTCAGGCGCTACAGCACAGAGGTCAGGAAAGCGCAGGTATTGCTGTATCTGATGGCGAGGATATTCTTGTATTCAAAGATCTTGGGTTAGTTTCGCAAGTTTTTTCCGAGCAGAACCTGGCTCCTCTTGTGGGAAGTATTGGGATAGGGCATACCCGCTACTCCACCACGGGCAGAAATATATGGAAAAATTCTCAGCCAATATACAGGATGTTCAAAGACGAGGTTTTCGCAATTGCTCACAATGGAAACCTGACAAATACTGAAGAACTTCGAAAAGAACAAATGAAGAGAGGCGTAAGATTTGAAACTACCACAGATACAGAAGTCATTGCTTCGCTTATAGAAAGTTCTGAAAGGGATAATATGGAAGATGCAATAAAAGAGGCAATAGGCAAGATTAAAGGCTCTTACTCGCTGTTGATTTTATCAAAAGATAAGCTATTTGCGATTAGAGACCCCCATGGATTCAGGCCACTGGTTCTGGGGGATAGAGAAGGCGAGCACATAATTGCTTCCGAGACATGTGCGCTTGATATAATAGACGCGCAATTTATAAGGGAAGTTGACCCGGGTGAAATTATAATCATAGATAAAAACGGGCTTCGTTCCCAGATGATGCTTCCTGTTGATAGAGTGTCGATGTGCGTTTTTGAACTTATTTATTTTTCCAGGCCTGACAGCTATTTATACAATAAAAATATTTTTGAGATAAGACACAAAATGGGCCAGGAACTCGCAAGAGAATGCCCTGTAGAAGCTGACATGGTTATATCCGTACCAGATTCCGGAACTCCTGCAGCAATAGGATATTCAGCAGGTTCAAAAATACCTTATGGTGAAGGCCTTATAAAAAACAGATATATTGGAAGGACATTTATTCTGCCAACTCAGGAAATCAGGGAAATTGGAGTAAAATTAAAATTAAATCCTCTAAGGGACGTGATAAAAGGTAAAAGGCTGGTAGTTGTTGACGATTCAATTGTGAGGGGAAATACATCAAAGAAGGTAGTAAAAATGCTTTATCTGGCAGGCGCAAAAGAGATACATATGAGAATCAGTTCCCCGCCGCTCCTGCATCCTTGTTATTATGGCATTGATATGGCAACTAAAAAAGACTTTCTTGCCAACCATAGAACACTTGAAGATATAAGAAAATATTTAAATGTAGACAGCCTGAAATATCTTTCAATCGACAGCCTTGTCAGGGCAATAGGGGAGCCGAAAGATAAGTTTTGTTTTGCATGCTTTAATGGTGATTATCCGGTTCCAATTCCTGAAAACCTGCAGCTTGATAAGTATTTTATGGAAAACCCGGATTATGAAAACGAAGTGAAGGTATCTTCAAATGCCAAATGATAAAAAAAAGCAATTTACTTATAAAAACTCAGGGGTAAACCTGGATAAGGCAGACAAGGCGATACAGCTTATAAAAAAGCCTGTCTCTTCCACTTTTTCCAAAAATGTTCTAAACGACCTGACATCATATGCAGGTCTTTTTTCTTTTGATAATAAAAAATACAGGCAACCAGTTCTTGTATCTTCTACTGACGGGGTTGGGACAAAGCTGCTTATAGCAAAAGAAGCAAATAATTTTGCTGGGATAGGCCAGGACCTGGTTGGGATGTGCATCAATGATATCCTTTGCTGCGGGGCAATGCCATTATTCTTTTTAGATTATATTGCCTGCGGGCAGCTTGATTGCCAAAAGGTTAAAATAATTGTAGAGTCAATAGCCAGAAGCTGTAGAGAGTGTAAAACTGCGCTGATAGGTGGGGAAATTGCTGAGATGCCCGATATTTACAGCAAAGACGATATCGACCTTGCAGGTTTTGTTGTGGGTGTTGTCGAAAAAGCCAGTGTTATAAAACCTGGCCTGGTAAAGAAAAATGATATTATTGTCGGCCTGCCATCTTCCGGAGTTCACAGCAACGGCTTTTCACTGGTAAGAAAAATCATTAAAGACAAAAAAATAAAATTGAGCCATAAAATAGATAAGCTGAGCGGAGCAGCAGCAAAACAAAAGCCTGGCAATACTGTAAAACAAAGGCCTGAAGATGATGGAAATACAACTCTGGCAGACGCACTGCTTGTTCCAACAAAACTATATTTTGCGATAATAAGCAAGCTGCTTGGCAAAGGGATTAATTTGCATGGCATAGCTCATATAACAGGCGGCGGTTTTTACGAAAACATAAACAGAATCATACCTAAAAACTTAAATGCATTGATCAATATGGGAAGCTGGGAAATTCCCGGTATTTTTAATTTTCTAAAAAATGCAGGCAGCATAAGCAAAAACGAGATGTTCAGGGTGTTTAATATGGGTATAGGAATGGTTTTAGTAATTGACCCTGCTGATTACGAAAAGGTAAAGAAAATATCTTCACTGGCAGGTGAGGAAATATCTAAAATAGGTATTATGGCTGAAGGGAATGGAGGAGTACTTATAAATGGCTGATAAGAAAAGAATTGCAATTCTGGCTTCAGGCTTCGGTTCAAATCTCCAGGCTATAATTGATCAAGCGCAAAATATAGATATCAATGGTGAAATTGTCCTGGTTTTCAGCAATAATGAAAATGCTTACGCCCTTGAAAGAGCAAAAAAGTATGGCATAAAATCAGTTAGCTTCAATCCCGGGCAATTTGAAAGCAGGCAGCAGTATGATAAAGAGTTGCTTGTGCTGCTGAAAAATGAAAAAATCGATCTTATCGTAATGGCCGGGTATCTGCTCCTTGTTGGACAGGAAATAATAAAGGAATTTTCCAACAAGATTATAAACGTTCATCCGGCGCTGCTTCCTTCATTTAAGGGCATCCACGGCATAAAAGATGCTTTTGATTACGGGGTTAAGGTTACAGGAGTGACAGTCCATTTTGTGGAAGAAGATTTGGATGCAGGGCCGATTATAAGCCAGGAGGCCGTAATTATTACCGAAGATGACACGCAAGAAACGCTTGAAGAAAAAATTCACAAAATAGAGCATAAAATTTATCCTCTTGCAGTTAAATATTTCTGTAATGGCAGACTTGCGATAAATGGAAGAAAAGTAGAGATTTTGAAAGGAGAATAAGGTGGCTTTAAAAATAAAAAGAGCATTACTCAGTGTATCAAATAAAATTGGAATTGTTAAATTTGCGCAAACCCTGCAGAATTTTGGTGTAGAAATTATTTCAACCGGGGGAACTTACAGTCAACTTTCGCAATCTAACTTAAATGTGCGTAAAGTAGAGGATTTGACTGGTTTTCCCGAGATGATGGGCGGCCGGCTTAAAACGCTTCACCCTTTTGTTCATGGCGCAATCCTGGCTGACAGAAGCAATGAAAGCCATATGAACGACGCTGAAAAAGCAGGGATGCAGTTAATTGATATGGTAGTAGTGAATTTGTACCCTTTTAGGGAAACTGTATCAAAACCTGGTGTTTCCATGGAGGAAGCAATTGAAAACATCGATATCGGCGGGCCGACCATGATAAGAAGCGCAGCTAAAAATCATAAAAATGTTGCTGTTGTTGTTGACCCTGAGGATTATGAAAAAATAGCAGATGAGCTTTTAAGGAAAAAAGGACTGCTCGATGACAGCACATTATTCTGCCTGAGCGTAAAGGCTTTTCAACATACCTGTGAGTATGACAGTGTTATATTTAATTATTTTATAAATAAATACAACGATTCAAAAGATACAAAATACAAGGATTCCAATATTTATTTAAGGCCTTATCTGAAAATAGACTGCACTAAGTCTGAAAATGAGTTTATAGAAAAAACTGCATTCAATGAATTCAGGGATAGCTCAGGTGGTTTAAGTGAGGATTTAAATCTTCAGTTCAAGAAAATCCAGGATTTAAGATATGGTGAAAATCCTCAACAGAAAGCAGCATATTATAAATTTTCAGATTCCGGACCAGGTTGTTTTGCAAACAGCATCCAGCTTCAGGGCAAGGAGTTATCATTCAACAATATATCGGATGCGAATGCAGCTTTTTCAATTGTAAAGGAATTCAGCTTACCTTGCGTCGCTATCATAAAGCATAACAATCCATGTGGCGTCGGGATAGGCAACACAACTGGCGAAGCTTACCGGAATGCACACTGGTGTGACCCGCTTTCTGCTTTTGGAGGCGTAATTGCCGGCAATATGAAATGGACTGCGGATGCTTCAAAGTTTCTTTTTGATAAGTTCATCGAGGTACTGATTGCCCCTGATTTTGAAGAAGAAGCCTTAAAAATCCTGCAGGAAAAGCAGAATATGCGCATACTGAAAATAAATTTTGACCTTAAATCCCATCTGGATGAATTGAGATCCAAAGAATATTCATCAAGGTATATGGATTTAAAAAGCGTTGATGGCGGCTTGCTTGTCCAGGAGCTGGATGAGGGTATGGAAGGCGGAGAAGGTTTAGAGTTTGTAACGGATCAAAAACCTGCGCAAGACCAGTTGGAGGATCTTTTATTTGCATGGCAGGTAGTTAAAAATGTAAAATCAAACGCCATAGTGCTTGCCCTGCAAAAGAAAACGGTTGGAATAGGCGCGGGACAGATGAGCAGGGTAGATGCTGTAAGGATAGCACTAGAGAAAGCGGGGGAGAAAAGCAGGGGAGCCGTGCTTGCGTCAGATGCGTTTTTTCCATTTGAGGATGCTGTAGAACTTGCCGTAAAAAGCGGAGTTACTGCATTCATTCAACCTGGAGGCTCCTTAAAGGACAAGCAGGTTATAGATTTCTGCAATAAAAACAAAATTGTAATGGTATTTACCGGGAAAAGACATTTCAAACATTAAGGCATAAAATATTATGATTTTTCTTTCAGTTGATAATAGGTTGCTCTCCCTTTCCCATTTCTTTTAATAAGACCCATATCTATAAGTTTCTTAAAATCGAGGCTTCTGGTTGCTTTAGCACGATTTGTTAGTTTTGTATAATCACGATCTGAGATATACCCTTTTTTTCTTAT
>JAHILC010000102.1 GCA_018897225.1 Actinomycetota bacterium | reverse complement strand
CCGATCCTTCCAAGCGGTATTTGAACTGCAAGCATTTTATTTACTTCTTCTGTATCAGGATATCTTGCACGAAGCGGTTCTGTATCAATAACTGCAGGCGTGATCACATTTGTTCTTATTCCTTTAGAAAGCAGTTCATAAGATATGCCCTTTACTATTCCTTTCAGCCCTGATTTGGAAGCGGCATAATGCACTCCACCACCACTGCCGGTAAGTGTTGTAGACGAACCGATAATTATTATATTCCCTTTTTTCTTCTCTATCATAGGATTTATCAAACTGTGTATAAAATAGAAAGCCCCGTTAAGATTGATGTTTAAGGTTTTTTGCCACTCTTCTATTTCCATGTCTGATATCGAAACCGTTGAACTATATCCAACGTTACAAACCAGAATATCCACTTTGGAAAATTTATCTAATATTCTTTTGCATGCCACTTTTACTTCATCGTATATACTTACATCGCATTTGAAATAGACACACTCTTTCTTATACTTCTCACGCATATTATTCGCTGCTTCTTTTCCATCTTTTTTATCAACTACTGCAACATCTGATCCATGGGCACAAAAGCTTTCTGCTATTGCTCTTCCTATTCCGCTGACTGCACCGGTGATTACGGAAACCTTCCCGGTTAAATTTAGTTCCTCCATATTTACCCTACCCCATATTAATTTTTATAAACCTCGTCACTTTTATTCTTTTCTTTAAAAAAATTTTTACTTGCCATAAACATCATTAAGCGAAGCTGAAAATTTTTCTAATATTTCATCTGCTTGTTCTCTTGTTGTAATCAGAGGAGGTTTTATCTTAAGAACATTTTTACCTTTTCCGGTTCCGCCCTCACCAAATAAAATACCATTTTGATATCCTTTTGAACGCATTGCTGAACATCCTGCATAATCTGGTTCTCTTGTTTGTGGATCCTTTACAAACTCAATGCCTATATGGAATCCAATAGCCCTTATATCTCCAATAAAAGGACAGGTTTTTTGAATTTCTTCTAAATTTGATTTCAGGTAGCTCCCAACTTCCCTGACATTTTCAAGTATATTATACTTTTCAATTATTTCTATTTGTTTTAGCGCAGCTATTTGAGATACCTGATTATTGGTAAAAGTAGAACCATCTATCCAGTCAGTCATTTTAAAACCTTCCAGTTCATCTGAAACCACAATTCCCGCAATGGGGTAGCCGCTACCCATTGATTTGCCAATTACCATAATATCCGGAGTAACTCCATAGTATTCTGCTGCACACCAGGTACCCATTCTTCCAAAAGCTGTCTGTATGCAATCCCATATAAGTACAATATTATTTTTTTTACATATATCTTTCACTCCTTGAAGATAATTTTTTGAAAAAGTCAGTTGACCGCCACTTCCTTGAAGCGGCTCCATCAACATTGCACAAACCGGACCTGTAGAACCATACTTAATCTGCATTTCTAAAATCTGCAGGCATCTTCTATCAACTTCGTCCTTATCATCAGTTCTTGTAACTTCAAAATAAGGTCTGTAGTAGTATGGGGCAGGAACTCTGATAAAGTTTTGTGAAAAATGTGCCAGTTTTGATCCTCCAATATATTTTCCGCTTGCCATCGTTCCCGTATGTGACGCTCCCGTCGTCATGAATGATAAACCATGGTAACCGCCATAAAGTGCTATGAAATTATGAGCGCTTGGCCTGTTTATCATTGCAAGTTTTAAGGCTGCCTCTACAGCGGCAGACCCTCCTACTTGAATTAATACTCTATTCATTTTTTCAGGGAATATTTCCGCAATTTTTTTTGCAAGCATATACCGGAGCATGGTAAAAAACCCTGAATGAAAATGGTGTGCATATTCAATCTGTTCTTTTATAGTTTGATTCAATTCCGGATGTGCATATCCCAAATGGAGAGCCCACGATTGGGAAGTACAGTCCAGATATTTTTTACCGTCGATATCCCAGACATAAATATTTTTTCCTTTTATCAGATTTATGCCAGGTGTTCCAGCGCCTACCATCAGATATGGTTCATAGGCAGGTATGTCCTCTTTCTTAAAGTTAAGTACTTTTTCAATAATTGAATCCATATAGATTTTCCTTTCTATTTCTTAGCCGTAACTATAATGAATTATGATACATTTTTTCATTACTAATAACAATATTGCAATTATATAACAATATATAAACAAACACAAACCCTTTCTTATAAAAAATTAAGTTTGTGAGCAGGTGAGGTAATTTCTACACCTAAAAAACCGGCAGGTTTGTCCACACCTGCAGCCACAATGGAAGGTCCTCCGGAAGTAATTAAAATGTTATCCGCCAAAAGTGACTCCACCATCAACAAGAATTATTTCCCCAGAAATATAACTTGAGAGGTCACTTGCAAGAAAAGCTACTACATTTGCAACATCATTTACGGTTCCAAGCCGACGAAGGGGAATTTTCTTTTCAATTTTTAGATATTCCTCCCGGGCATATAAAGATGATAAAATTTCTGTATTTATATATCTTGGAGCAACAGCATTAACTTTTATACCCTTGGGAGCTAATTCTCGAGACAAAGCACGAACAAGACTGTTAATACCTCCCTTTGAAGCTGCATAATGAGCACCACCACCACTGCCGGTTAAAGAAGACCCTGAAGATACCATAATGATAACTCCACCACCACTTTTTAAAATAAACCCGGCAGCTATTTTTGAACAAATAAAAGAACCTGTAAGATTAACATCGATTACTTTTTTCCATTCTTCTAATGTAAGATTATCCATTGAAATGTTATTTGTTATCCCGGCGTTATTAACCAGAATATGCAGTCCACCTAACTTTTTTACTATTATTCTAAAACTTCTTTCAACATCATTCATTTTACTCACATCACCTTTTACAAATAGTGCTTCCCTTCGTCCGCCCAGACCGTTTCTTACAGTAACTTGATTGAAGAAATATCCAGGGAAGTTATTTCAAATATTAAGCATGGGGATTAGTAATAATTTTAATTTATCCAATCTTCAATTTGAAGTATTTTTATTCTTTTAAAATGCCTGGTATTGCCAGTAATAAGTTTTAGATCGTTTGCAATCGCTATTGAGGCTACCTGTAAATCCATACTTGATATTATCTCTCCCTGTTTTTCAAGCTCAGCTCTTATTTTTCCATAATAAAATGCAGCGCCACTATCAAAAGATAGAACATTCACTAAAGGAAGGAGTACTTTTTTTAATTGTTCCATATGATGGGCAGGATCTCTACTCTTAAAAGCACCGTAAACTATTTCCCCTACTGTAATTGTAGATATGAATTGATCCTTTCTATTAATTCCAGAAATTTTATCAATTAATTTTTTAGAAGGATTTTTTTTTAAAATATTTGTTATTGTATCTGTATCAAAAAGATACATTTCTTCCCTGCTCTTTAGAACGTTTATTATAAGTTTTTTTAATTTCTGATTTTATTTCATCAAAATTTTCCCATTTTCCTACGGCTTGACTAAGACCGGCAGACTCTGATTCTTGTTTCAATCTTTTAATGTCTTCAAGAGACACCAGTCCTGCAACAGGCTTTCCCCTCTTTGTAATAATCAATTTTTCATTTGCAAAAGCCACGCGGGAAATATATTCAGAAAAGTTACTTTTTGCTTCAGCTATAGAAACTCTGCCAGTCTCTTTAAAATTATATTCCGCATTTGATTTATTGGATTTATTCATTTGATTCTCTTTTAATAATATTTATAAAGTTTTACAAGATGTCAAGTTGGTTATTATGACATAATGACTAACTTTAAAGTATTATAAGATATTTCATTTAGACTGTCAATTAAAAATCTTCTTAACCTTTATAAAATACATAGAAGACAACTATAGAAGTAAGTTCTTATAAATTTGCCGTTCTTCGACTTATAATTATGAATCAATAAAGAGAGATCCTTTAAATTTTTTTTCATTTAATCAATCGTACTTCTTCAATTGGATACCAGTATGACTTTTCAATGATTTCTTCAACACGCTCAAAACCTAAATTCATAAAGTCATTAATTCTATCCTCATCAGGGAAAAACCCATAACAGTATCTTGGAATAATTGTTTCCGGAACTATACCTATAAAATCAATTCCTTTTATCATCCTTAATATTTCTTCAGCTTTTTCAAGAACAAATGGGATATTGTTTATATAAAATGCCAGTGCCATTTTCACTGTTTCGACAACTCTTGCGCTGCTGCTCCCTGCAAGTCTTAGTCCCCAGTCGTTTTCTACTTGATATAAATACAATGAAATATGTGTAGAATTTCCGCCCCTGCATATTTCCCATGGGTGCCCGCCGCAATGGCTGTCGTTTTTATACCAGTTTGCGAAAGCTGTTTCTTTAGTTTCATCCAGTTTTCTCAAACCGCAATCCCGTCCATCAGCCATAGCCAGATACTTTTCTTTAGGTGTCAGTTCTTCTTCTTTGTCTTTGAAATATGCATTTGCATCATAGCCTATTTCGCAAAATCTGAAGTAATCACCAGCACTAACTTTTTTAATCTTTAAATTTGATTTATCTTTAACAGACTGCTCTACAATCTTTTCAAGAATAGCAATAGATTCACCTGGAAAAGCTTCCTTAAAGATTTGACACTCTTCAGGAAAAATTTTCCAGTATTTGCTTCTCAGTATTCTACCAAACCTTTTTTTGTATGGGAGGTTTTTGCTAATATATCTATTGTAACCTTGTGTGTCTTCCTTTATTCTGGAAATAGTTCTATTTATTTTTTCTTTGAGCCATTCAATAAGTTCAATGTTTGAAGAATCAATATCTTCAAATGTTTCCAGATTCGTGATATGAAAGGTCAATTCAGAATCAAAGAATAAAAAATATTCATTTCCATAAGTCGAAAAAGAAAACTTATACCACTTTTTTTCATCAGGATAATAAGATTCCCAAAGTTCGACAAATTCTTTATAATTGCTTACAGTCTCTTCTTTAAGGTACTCTTCGTAGTTTCCGAAATCACTAATTTTTCCTCTTGCTGCCTCAATCCATATGCTTCGCAGCTCATCATCTCCCTGAACTTCAAGCTTGCGAATTTCTTTTATTACCTCTAATAACTTCTCAACACACTTTTTATCTTTAAGCAAAGGATCACGCTGAGCACATTCAATAAGCACATCAATATAAGGTGCTGTGCAATTTAAACATTTCAAAATTTAAACCTCATTAAAAATCTTTTAAAATTATAATATAACAATACTATTTAATAATATATGACATAAGCCTGCATTTGGGCAAGGCTTTAAAATGTAAAGTCTTATATCTTTCCTAAAAGTCCATATAATCAGTACCAATATAATCATTGCAAGCATAATCATCAAAAGTATCAGCAACTGCCAATCTTTTAGGTGGGGGCCTGTTCCTTTTAAACTCATATATGCCAAGATAATCCAGTATTTTGCTTATAACCTTATAATTTTCATTTCAATATATTAAAGTCACTTTGGATTTAACTTAATAAACACTCAATTATAAGAAGCTTCTAAAGGACTGGCGTAGTCCTGGTGGTTTTATAGTTAAGTATTTATATTCGGAAAATATTATGGTCACTAAAACTGTTTTAATAATTTGCAAAAATTTGAGATAATAGTAAAAATTACTAATAAAAATTTCCATTAAAGAATAATAGCAATGAAGACAAATATAAAAAAGTTTGACCTTATTGTAAAAAAAGTAGCAGATGATTTAAAGAAAGAATTAAGAGGGCAAATAATAGACATCATACTATTTGGTTCAAGAGCAAGAGGTGATTTTCAAAATGAATCAGACTATGACATTTTAGTCTTAGTGACTACAAAAACAAAAGCGCTTAGAGATAAAATTGATGATATTGTTTGGGAAATTGCCTGGGAACATAATGTAGTTATTACTGCTTTTATCTATGAAAAATCACGCTTTGAAAATGATAGATTTGAACCTCTTTTTATGAATATTCAGAAAGAAGGGGTTTTAGTACAGTGAAAAAAGATGCAGAACTTACTAGAAAACTAAATGTCATAATGACCAAGTCAAAAGATACTTTAAAAATCGCCAGACAGCTTTATGAACAAAATTACTACAGTGATTCTATCTCAAGAGCATATTATGCGGTTTTTCATTCTCTACAGGCAATTCTTTTAACTATCGGTTTAAGCTTTTCAAAGCACTCAGGAATTATTGGGGCATTCAATAAGGAATTTATTTATAAAGAAATATTTCCCAAAGACTTTCATAAAATTATTGAACGTCTTTTTAAAGACAGGCAAATTGGAGACTATGAATATGAGGAAAATTTAAATTCTGACGATGCCAAACAAGATATTAACGATGCGGAAAATATTATTATGTCTATCGAAAGATATTTAATCAAGGAAGGTTTTCTACTGCGTCAAAATTTATTATTATAAAACTTTACGAAAACGATAGTACAGTAATTTAAGGCTTATGAAATTTAAGGATATAATCAGGAACCATTAGGGAATTTTTAAGACCAGGTTTAATCATAAAATCTCATATCTTTGGTTATTTCCCATAGCTGTCTGGGATTAATTATTCTAATGTCCTCAAAATTAATTAAAACCAGTAAATCCTTGTCTCCTGTAACAATATATTTAAAACTGCTGCTTTTAGCCAATGCCAGAATTTCATCATCTTTTTTATCCCCGGATATTGGGTGATCCGGAAGCAAGCTCTTATAAATTTTAGGTCTGAATATATTTAAGAATATAATTGCAATATTCTGTGTACTGAGTTATTGCATCAGCTACAGAATTATAGATTATTTCATCTTTGGTATCATTATACTCGTGAACAAGGCGGTTTCTCAAACCAGCGCTTGGCGCAATTTGTTTAGAAAATGCTTCAGGATAAACATTTAGTTTTGCAAGAATGTGAAAAGTATCTTCATAACCTCTAATTGTTTCATAACCAATAGCATTTTCAACAATGATATGCTGATTAATATCAATGGCTCTCATAATAATTTTTTCAAGTGCACGCTCAACGGAATATCTTTTTAGGAAATCATCTTTGATTTCTTCAAAAGTGTAATTGCTTAATTCCTCAACTTTTGCAATTTCTTCCTGAATAAGCTTTATCTTTCTTGTGATAAAATTTTTATCAAGCATATTTTTTTAAATATTTCTTATTTAAGTAATCCTGATATTTAGATACAAGAAGCTTTTCTAATTTTAATAAATCTTTAGAATCAAAATACAGACGAAAAGCATAGGCTCTAAATTCATTATAGTCAATTGTGCTTCCATAAATAAGCTGGGAATCTTTTGCCACTTGATAACGAAATAGTGGGTCAATTTTATGAAGTGACTTTACATCAAGTTCTCTATTGTCATTATTACCGAAGATTTCCTCTAAATCTGAATATATATTTCCAACTGTTTTAAAATCTAATGGTTTTTTACCAAGAATGCCAATATCCAAGTCACTACCCGGTCTAGCCTTATCTGTTGCATATGAACCATGAAAAATAATCAGTTTTAGATTATATTTTTTGCCGGTTTCTATTATTTTTTGTTTTTCTACTTCAGTTAAAATCATATCCTATTTTCTTAACATTTTTTCTTAAATAAATTTTATTCAAAGTATAAATAAAAATTGGAGTGAATCTACTCATTTGGACACATTGTATATTAAAACATAAATAGTTAGAATAGAGATATTGTCAAATGTAAAACTTGCAAGAAGCTCTAAAATAATTCTTAATTTCTTAGCTGTTCCCTTGCCAGCTAGTGACGTACTGGCAAAGATCGGGTAAATTCAAGTTGCAAAATCGAGATACACCGGTAACTCAGGAAGATATGGTCCACTGGT
>JAHILC010000012.1 GCA_018897225.1 Actinomycetota bacterium | reverse complement strand
TTTAAATCAAAATAATTTTTCTTGACCGCTATTAAAGTTTTCTTTCTCCCTGACCATTATTATTTCTTTTGGTTCCTCCTCAACTTTTTTTAGGCGCACACCTAAGGCACCTTTGTCGATCAAAACTCTATTTGCATTATTTTCATTAGAATCAGGTATTCTGACATATATTTTTCTATTATTTCTAAGACCCGCGAGTGCACCGGACCAAGTTCCACCCTTGAAGTCAGATTCAGCAATAAATATTTCATCTGCTAAAGCATATATGTAATTATTTCTTTCCATAGCTTGCGCAACACTCCACGGTGATTTGGGGAAAAAAGTACTTATAGCTAATAGATCTCCATTACTTATAAACTCATAATAATTCTTAAGCGTATTATTAACTGTTAGCATTCCCATAGGTAAAATTATAATTGCCTGTCCATTGTTTCCGAGTGATGTGTCTAAAGCCTTTCTGTCTACCCCTTTTGCAAAACCTGTTATTATGACTTTATATTCCCCGGTAAATTTTTTTGATAGCTCTTGGGTAAAAATCAGGGATTCTTCAGATGCATTTCTAGAACCAACAATAGCTGCTGACTTTTCTAATAATAGTTTTTTATTGCCTTTAATATATATGATTATTGGTGCGTCATTCGCCAGATTAATTTTAAGATTATTGGGATAATCTTCTGAAGTTATTGGTATTACCTCAATTCCCTGATTATAGAGTGCTTCAACCAAAAAGGTATATTGCGTTAAGTTATTTTTTAAATCTGCTAATGCGGGCAGCAAATCTCTATTAAATTTGAAGTAGTCTTGAAATAAATCATTGATTTCATCATTTAAATTAAAAAATTCTTTAAAAGTAATTTGTTTTTTATCTAATTGGTCAACCAAATTATAAACTACTTTTTTCTTGATATTTTTTAAATGTGCAAGAGCGACCCAATATACGACTTCGCTATTTAAATCCATTAGATATCACCACTTACTGTTTTAGCTATTACTAAAGGCATAATTTCCCTTACTCCAAAACATGTTAATATTTTCCCTATCTCTTTTATAGTAGCACCACTGTCATAAATGTCATCAATTAATATTACAGATTTATCTATAAATTTATCACTATTTCTTAAATTAAATGCATCTTTTACATTTTCTCTTTTTAAAATTGCATTATTAAGATTTTTTTGTGGTTGAGTTTCCCGAATTTTAACCAAATCTTCTGAAACAGGAACATTTATTTTTTCAGAAAATTTATATGCAAAATTTTTTACTAAATTTCCTGATTCAGTTGGAGGAATAAATAATATGTAATCGAATTTTTTATCTTGATAATACTTTTTAAAAGCTTTATAAAGTAAAGCCACTAAAAAATCGGGGTAATTTCCTCCATTTTCATATTTACAATGATGTATTATTTTGCCAATATCTGAAGAACCATAATAAGAAGATGCAATTCCGTTAATCAAATTTTTATCTCTTTGATTGAATTCAATTATTGGAAAATAATCATTTAAGAAATCTTGTATTTTTTGCTTCCAGTCTTTATTAATTTCATATTTATTGTCTTTTTTTTGGCAGTTATCACACTTTCCACAAATTTCCATTGAATTATCATCAAGATAGTTGCAAAGATAGTTCATCCTGCAATCTTTGGAGTAGCAATATTGTATTATATCCTCAAGTTCTTTAAACTTTATTTCTCGTAGTTTTTCAAATTTATTAAAATCAAACTTCGGAGTAGAAGCATTATATTCATAATAAGAATTATTATTCTTGAAAATGATTTTTTGATCGATTAAATCCGCTAAAATATTTCCTACTTGATTTTGTTTGATATTCATTATTTTAATTATTTCTTTTTGTGTTAAACTCTCCTTTTTTAATATTTCAATAACTTCATAGTATCTTGATAATGATGGTTTGAAAGCATTTATAAAGCTTATAATCAGGTCTTTGTTTTTTTCATTAAACAATAAAAAGATATATGATTCTTTACCGTCTCTTCCTGCTCTACCAACTTCCTGATAATAATTAATTGGCGAGGATGGAAACTGGGTATGAATAACAAATCTAATGTCTGGTTTGTCTATACCCATCCCAAGAGCATTTGTTGACCCGACACACTTATACTCATTATTCATGAAATTTTCTTCTATTTTTTTTCTTTCATCCGATTCTAACCCAGCATTGTAATGGGTAGCATTGAAGCCATTGTATTTTAACCAGTCTGAATACTTTTCAGAATCAGCACGGGTACCGGTATATATTATTCCGTTACCTTCAATATTGTTTAGATTTTCAGCAATCCAGGCCATTTTTTCAATTTCTGAATTGAGATTTATTACATTTAACTCCAGATTTTCTCTAAAAAGATCTCCTCTGACTAAATCTACATTTCCACCCATTTGCTCCAATATATCTTTAGCAGTTCTTTGAGTAGCGGTAGCAGTCGTAGCCAATACTGGAATATCCGGTAAAATTTTGACTAAATTTGCAATTCTTCTAAAAGAAGGCCTAAAATCATGTCCCCAGGTAGATATACAATGTGCTTCGTCTATTACAATAAAAGATACTGCTATTTCAAAAGCAGCATCGATCCATTTGCTGTTTTCTTGCCTTTCAGGTGCTATATAAAGTAATTTTAGTTTTCCTGATTTTGCCAATTCTAATGCTTTTGCATTTTCTTCATCGGTTTGCTCGCAATTAATTGTTTTAGCATTAATATCTTTGCTTTTTAAATACCTTACTTGATCTCGCATTAAAGCAATTAATGGCGAAAATATAATCGTGGTTCCTTTAAAAATTGTTGCCGGGAACTGATAACATAAAGACTTACCGTAGCTAGTTTTCTCTATAAATAGGACTTTTTTTCTATCGTTTAATATCTTACTTATGACTTCCCATTGTTTATCATAGAAGTCTTCAATATTAAAGATTTCATTTAATTGATTTTTTGCTTCTGTTCTACTAAGCATATTTCTATTCTGATTTATCGCCAATGATTACCTTTAGGTGAACCGTAATTCCAAGTTTGATAATTTACAGGTTCTCTTTCTTCAGGTTTTCTTTTTATCATATTATAGAATTATTTCAGAGTAATTGTTAAT
>JAHILC010000101.1 GCA_018897225.1 Actinomycetota bacterium | reverse complement strand
GGGCAGAAGGAAAAAAGATAATATAAATGATATTGAGTTTATTATATATTACCGGAAATATTGTTACTGATTTTTTACCCAAAATACCCTATTTTTTTATTTAGAATACATAAGTTTTAGGTAAATATCTTATTTATACTTGGGAGATCCAAAAGCAAATTCTTATAAATTATGCTATAATGACTCTAAATTTTAAATTAAATTAATATAATGAAAAATAAAAGAGAAAAAGTATTAAAAGAAAATCTGGACAGAATAATAATAGACCTTAAGGAAAAATATAATCCTCAAAAAATTATTCTTTTTGGTTCTTATGCTTCTGGTAAAATAAGAAACTTCAGTGATCTGGATTTACTTATAATAAAAGATACTAAGAGTAAGTTTTTTGATAGGCTAAGAGAAGTTACAAAGATTTGCAATTATAATATAGGAGTAGATTTTTTAGTCTATACACCTGAAGAATATGAAGAACAATTAGAGAAGAATTTATTTTTTAGAGAAGAAATTGTAACTAAAGGTAAAGTTATTTATGCAAAATGATATTTTTAAAAAGTGGATTTATTTTGCAGAACAGGATTTAAATTTTGCAAAATCTGGGTTAAAAGATAAATTCTATTCACACGTTTGTTTCCTTTCTCAACAAACTGTTGAAAAGGCTTGTAAAGCATTTCTAATTTACAAGAACCTTAATTATCCCAAAACCCATAAAATAGTAGAAATTATAAACAGCGATAAAAAACTGTTAGACCTATTGAAAGAATTCATTGATGAAATAAAACTTCTTGATGCTTTTTATATTCCCACCAGATATCCTGACGGAATTCCAGGCAGTTTGCCCGAAGGATTGCCTGACGAAAAAGATGCTGAAAGCAGTTTATCAATTGCTGAGAAAATATTTAATGTAATGAAAGAAGAAATATCTATAAAAAGATAGACTGTTAAGAAAGATTTAAAGAATCTTTTAGAATGTTACTGGTTTTTTACCCAAAATACCCTGTTTTTTTATTTAGAATGCATAAGTTTGGACAAATATCTTATTTATACTTGGGAGATCCAAAAGCAAGTTCCTATAAATTTATCACAAATTAAGATGTTTTAGGCACTCTAAAACCAAAAAATTGCTATAATTTTTACTCTTAAAACCTTGATTTGGAAAATGCTATAAGAAAATCTTTTAAAATTATGCTTAATTTATGCTTATTTGGGGTAAAATTAGGGCAAGATGATTAATTGTTGCTAATTATTTAATTAATTGTATATGTTTTTCCAAATTTGTTAAAATGTAAATTAGTATTTTTCTAAATTCATTGTATGATTTATTTATATAGGGCGTGTGGGTTTAGGTTGTTTTTATTTATATAAAAATGAGTTGATGTAGCATATAATAGGGAAATTAATGTAGATAGATGAAATGGTTCAAGGATATTCATGATCGTAGAATTCGATTAACATATGAACGGCAAGATCATATTGAGGTAGATCATCCAGAAATGATTGGGCAGTTTGACAAATTACAAGATGTCCTGTCGAATCCTGATGTGGTTGTTGAATCGATAACGGACTCCAATGTTGAGCTATTCTACTGTTACTACAGTGTTACACCAGTTACTGAGAAATATTTATGTGTTGCAGTTAAAGTATTGGTTGATGATTTATTTATCATAACTGCGTATTTCACAGATACAGTAAAAAGAGGTGAGGTGTTATGGGAAAGGAAATAAAAGTTTGGTATGACAGAGAGGGAGATTATCTTGAGGTAATCTTCGAACGGAAAGCTGGGTACTTTAAGGAAACAGAAAAAGATGCAATAATGGAAAAAGTTGATAAAGAAGGTAATATTATTGGTTTTTCTATTTTGAAAGTAAGTGCATTGAGAAAACCACTTTCGATAAATCTTAAAAACCATGTTGCTTAGATAATAAAAGGTTGGGGTGACAATTTGAGTAAAGAAGATAATCCAACTGAATTAATTCTTTCTGACCTACGTTTTAAAGAAATTACATTGTGAAAGTGTTGAGTTTATTTATTGCACTTTTAGGTATTGGATTATTTGCTTTGCCTGCAGGAATTTTAAGTAAGATAAGAAGAAACTTGTGAGAAGGTCCTTCAAGCCTTGATATGGTAAATAATTGCATTTATAGAGGATTATAAGGTTATAAAGAAGATTCTTGATTACCCGAGGATATTTGAGCCTAAAAGGGATAGGCCTCCACCAAGGGCGCTGGCTGCAGCTGATTCCTTTGATGAGTACAAGTGTGATGATATCAGATTTATATCAGATTATGGTGTTTATCTATGATTTATATTTAAGAGATCCAGAAGTAAGTTCCTATAAATTTAATTTTCCTTTTCATTAAAAATAGTAGCTGAAAAAATAAAAATTTCGCAATTTTTTTCCTTGTAGGACTCTGTGCCCAAACCAGCTTTTTGGCAAGTATATTCGAGGAACTGTGTTCTGTTCCATCCATGATCCGTT
>JAHILC010000100.1 GCA_018897225.1 Actinomycetota bacterium | reverse complement strand
ATCGCAAAGTGCCCAACCCCAGGTATCAAAACCGGTGCCCCCATAGGATTTGGAGATGTTCATCGGAAGCTTTATAATTCCATCCTCAGAAATATGATCTAGCATTTTTGTGGAAATTACATCAATGCCGGGATCACCTGCATTAAATCCGAGTTCTGCAATAAAAGAAATCTTATGGAAAGGCTGCCTGGCACTTTTGTGGCTGCTAAGTACCTGGCCGGGCCAGTTTTTAAGTTCTTCGACTATCCCCATAAGTGCAGGGGACTGCACCATTCGTTTATGGGCATCTGCAACTTCAGGTTCACTTTCACCTTGTCCCATCAGTTCTGACCTTGTGCCATATTCAATCCAGGGTTCAGAATTTAAAAACCAATTAAGTAAATTGTCATTCATTTGTTAAAAATATTTATAGTTTGGCTCAAACTGGTGTGCGCCTTCAATACTTAAAAAATCATACCTGTCTTTTTCTGATAACCTCAGGATTATATCGCTCTGGTGAACGCCCATATACATATTTGAATTGACAAAAGCAACTGGCAGGCCGAACATCTTTCTTCTTTCTATTCCCGTAATCTGAGGAACGATCTTTTCGAAAGTATCAAGTATTTGCGTTGTAGGCTTTTCCCATTTCATTCTGGCACCCCCTTTTTTAATTCAAGGTATTATTATATCATCAAATTTCATACTTCAAATACTTAAAACCTTGAAGGGTGGAAAGTAAAATAATATTTTAAATTGATACTTGATTATTTCTTTTTATAATTGTATACTTATGAAGTATTAATAATTAATAGATTAAGGGATGATGAACAATGCCTAACGATAATGGAAATTTATATTTGTTCGAAGCCATTGAGTTAAGGAATGAATATGATCGTCATATAAAACTTCTGGAAAAATTAATCGAGGATGATCAAAACAAAAGTGATAGATTTTTTCAGAATAAAGATGAAGAGGAAAGAGAGCCGGCCTCGGATTTTAATCAAAAAGAATTGGAAGAAGAATTAAAGAAGTTAAAGGTTAAAAGAGTAAAGCTTAACCAGGCAATGCAGGCTGCAAATTTTAAATACCAGATTGATCATGATGGAGAAAAAATAAGTATTGCAGAAGCATTGGAAATTAGGAAAAATCTTCTTAAAGATATTGAAGCTATATCTCAAAGGGTTACTAACTCAGCCTATAAGCGAATACTACATAAAGAAAAACGGGATATAGTACATGAACCGAAGCATTCTTTCAAACAAGTTTATGATAATTATCAGAACAATATAAGAAAAATAAGAACCATTATAACTCAAATTCATATTATCAATCTTAGAAGTATTGTAGATTTCAAAGAGGAGTAGTAGAGACAGTGGAGCAAGAGCGAAACTGCCGTGAGGCAGGTTAGCCCGAAACCTAATAGCGTAAATTGGGGGTGGTTATGCTATTTATCCACTTTAAAGAAGAATAGCCGGTGGGCAGGAACCCAATCCTTTTTACAGCTTACTATTTATCAACTTATGATTTACAGCCTTACATTTTACAACTAACCAGAAGGCTCCGAGTCTCTACTTAATAACTGTTAACAAAGATATAAAACTATACAGGACTAGAAAAACCCAGGAAATCCAATAATAATTTTTTGTAATCATATTTAGATTCTGATATAATAATCATATAATAACGTTAGAATAATATGATTGGAGGAATTAAAATGATTATAAAATCATCCACAATGCTGCGTAATGATTACAACGCTATTGCTAAGCTTGCCCGCGAAAAAGAAGAGCCGGTATATATTACTCGAAACGGCGAAGGCGATATTGTTGTTATGAGCATAAAGGCATTTGAACGCAGAGAAGCCATGCTTGACCTGCGCGAAAAACTCTTGTTTGCAGAACAACAACATCTTGCAGGCGAGCCTACAATTTCGCTCGAAGCAGCTCACAATCGGTTGAAGGAGAAAGTCGATGGAAAAGTATGACGTAGAATTACTTCCTGCTGCTTATGCTGATCTGGACGAGATATTTGATTACATTATGGTGGATAGCACACAAGCAGCATCTGAAATGCTTGATAATATTATGAAGTTTCTGCGTCGTCTTGAAAACTTTCCACATTCTGGAGCACCGCTCCTTGACCGTTCGATGCAAAAATTTAATTTCAGGATAGTTATTATTGATCCTTACGTAGCCTTCTACCGGTTCATTGATGATAAGGTCATTATTTACCGCATTTTGCATTGCGCAAGGAATTATCCGCATTTGCTTAAAGAATCCATGAAATAATGAATACTTCAAATAAAGAACTCTTAGACCGGTGAACTCTATATAGATTTCTCTCAGGATAAAAAAATAGCGATTTCTATTTGTAATTTATATTAAACCTGCTAAAATTTAATTATAATAAATAATAGCAAAGTTATTATTTAATCTAATTGTATTTTTATTAATAAACTAAAAACTGCACTTCCATATGTATATTGAAAGAAAACTTGAAAAGAAGTTAAAAGATTATTTAAATGTCCCGGAAATACTTGCAATAATAGGGCCAAGACAAAGTGGTAAAACTACCCTTATAAAAAAGATTTGTAATGAGCTTGAAAATTCAGTTTATTTAAGCTTTGAAGACAGGCAATTACTGGAATTATTTGAAACAGATATAAAGTCATTTGAAGAGCTATATTTTAAGCCAGAAAAACATAAATATATATTTATTGATGAATTTCAGTATGCGAATGAGGGCGGCAAAGATCTGAAATATTTATTTGATTTCAACCCAGGAAAGAAAATAATAATTTCAGGTTCTTCAAGTATTGATTTAAGCATAAAAGCAATAAAATATCTTGCGGGAAGAATTTTTATCTTAAATCTTTATCCGCTCGATTTTGAAGAATTCCTGTTATTTAAAAACCCTGATCTCTATAGAATTATAAAACAACAAAAAAACAAATTGGCTGTAACCGGCTCTAAAGTAACCTTACCTGACATTAGCGATGCAGTTTCTCAAAAAATAAATCTTTTTTATGAGGAGTTTGGCATATATGGAGGCTATCCAAGAGTTGCAATTGCAAAAAACAAAGATGAGAAAATTGAAGTATTAAAAAATATTTACAGCATATTTTTCCTGCGTGAAGTAAAGGAAATATTAGGAATTGCCGAAGATTATAAACTGACAAAACTGATTAAAGCACTTGCTCTCCAGATAGGTTCTCAAATTGATTACCAAAACCTGGGCTCTCTTGCAGATTTTAATTATAATCAGACGAAGACCAATTTAAATCTTTTGGAAAAAACATTTATTACAAAAAGTGTAAAACCGTTCTTTCAAAATAAATCAACTGAATTAGTCAAAAATCCAAAAATGTTTTTTATGGATACAGGTTTCAGAAATATTGTAATCCAGAGTTTTCAAAAATTTAGCGATAGAGCTGATAAGGGAGCTCTTCTGGAAAATATTTTATTTTGCGAACTTATAAAAGATGGGTTCAATCTAAATTACTGGAGAACAAAATCTCAGGCAGAAGTTGATTTAATAGCAGAAAAAAATCAGGCAATTATCCCTGTGGAAATAAAAAGCTATCTGGCAAAAACTACTTCAACCCGCTCAATGTTCAGTTTTATAAAAAAATATAATACTCCTGTTGCCATAATATTTTCTGATAATTTAATTGGGCAAAAAACTATTGATGATAAAAAGTTGCTGTTTCTGCCTTTCTGGCTTGGAATTCCGGACTGCATTTATAAGTTCTAAATTAATAATTTTTCTCAGGGCTCCTGTAGCTGCAAGCTTTCATAAAGTCGCTGATTTTGAGCCTGGTATTTACCGCTACCTTCCGCTCGAGTACGAGCTATTATTTGAATTTGGGCAGGGAAGCAGGCAGGAACTGGCTGAAAAGATAGGGATTGCAACACTCGGTCAGTTTTTTATCGGTACAGCTGCAGTAGTATTTATATGGGCTGCTATTCCATACAGGACTGAGTGGCGTTATGGTATAGCATCCCATAAAGTTATAGCTATAGATGCAGGTCATGTATGCCAGAATTTATATCTTGCCTGTGAAGCGATCGGTGCCGGGGCCTGTGCTATTGCAGCCTATAACCAGGAACTGATGGATAAGCTTATAAAAGTCGATGGTGAAGATGAATTCGTAATCTATCTGGCTTGTGTTGGTAAAAAATAAGTTTATCAGTCAAAAAGTACTGATTATCAATTGTTAAACCTCAGAAGTTTTACTTTTAGTTGACAAACAGTTGTCATTTTCAAATCTTATAATATAGTAATATATTATGTCTTCTATATAATAATATTTATAAATGGATAAAAATAAAATAATTTCAAAATCAAAATATGTAGCAGGCCTGCAGTGCCTCAAATATCTCTGGTATCTTAAAAATGACCCGCAAGCAATCCCGCCATTTGATGAAGCCATCCAGTTTCGTTTCCAGCAGGGACATGAGGTGGGAAATCTTGCCAAGTCCCTGTTTCCCGGCGGCATAGAGATCGAGCACTGCGTTAACATTGAATCAGAGCTTGCCAGGGCAAGAGAGCTTACAAACCTTGATGCTCATGTACCAGCTGGTTCAGCCGCGTCCGCCTCTATTACTGACTTTGCCGCCGCCACTGCCAATAACAGTGTAAGACCCGGTGACCCCAGTACTGGCCATACAAATACCAGCAGAGGCAATCCCAACGACAGCATTAACCCCACCAACAGACACCCACTCTTTGAGCCGGCTTTTACCTACAAAAATGCATTTGCACGTGCTGATATCCTTGAGCCCTCCGGCACAGACTCCTGGAACATTATCGAGGTAAAAAGCTCATCATCAATAAAGGATATCAATAAAGATGACATTTCATTTCAGAAATATTGCTATGAGGGAGCAGGACTTAAAATAGACAAATGTTACCTGATGTATTTAAACAGGGACTTTATAAAGGATGGCCCGATAGATCCGCACCAGTTTTTTACAAAGGAGGATGTAACTATAGAAACAGAGACCAAGCAGGAAAATGTTGAAGAAAAAATAAACAAGATGCTTGAGGCAATAAGCAGCGCCTCCTGCTCTGAAATCACCATTGGTAAAAATTGCTATAATCCCTATGACTGCCCATTAAAGCAGATCTGCTGGAGCTGCCTTCCAAAAAACAATGTCTTTGAGCTTTACAGGGGCAAGGAT
>JAHILC010000099.1 GCA_018897225.1 Actinomycetota bacterium | reverse complement strand
ACTTTACAATAATGTTTACGGTATAAGAGCTGTTTCACTCAGGCTCATTAACACATATGGTCCCAGGCTTCTATTAAACACCGATTTTCACAGCCCCTATAATCGTCATTAAAAATATAATCGGGGCATAGCTTCCCCGGTCCATTTGTAGACGTCCGGCATCTTTTCATTGCCACCTTTTTAATTTTAAAAAGCCACAGCATATTCGGTAAATCCAATAATATTTTCCTATATTATCAACTTTCCGGTTATTTATTTTCCCCCAAGAGAGACTGACTTTCGTGACATTTTTTTTACATTCATAGCTAACTGTTGGGTAGGATTATGACGAATAAAATATTCAATTGACTATGATAAATAAGTTGGCAATAAATCATAATCAAGGATATAGAGAAAATATCACTCCAATAATACTTATTTATAGCTATTATGAGAGGTATTTGCATTATTATCTTGACATTATATAAATAGTATGTTATAAATTACATATGTTTAATCGTCATAAAGATACCCATAATAAGGTTAACCTTGAGACGTTTTTTGATCATCCTTTATCCAGAAGACAGTGTCAGTACGAAGCGGTACGCGCTTTTGTCAAAGACCGCATGTCCGCAGAAGAGGTTGCGCTAAAGTTTGGCTACGTAGCCGCCACTGTCTATGCACTAATTCGGGATGCAAAAACCGGCAAGATTTCTCTTTTTCCAAAAGTTGTATTGGGCCCAAAGCAAAGACGTACACCAGAGGAGATTTTGGAAGTAATTGTCACCCTGCGCAAAGAGGACCTTTCTTCTCCTGACATACACAAAAGGCTTTCAGAGGTGAACGTTGCATTATCTGTTAGGACAATTGAGCGCATTATCAAAGAAGCCGGATTTGAAAAGCTAAGACGCAGAACAAATAAACAGCGGGGATTTACCAAAGAAAACAAGATTATAGCGGATCGTGCGGAGCCCTTAAACTTTGAAAGCCTGGGTCCTTTTTCGGTGGACTGTCCCGTAGCCGGAGCGTTTTTCTTTATTCCCTATATTATCGAACTGGGCATTTTAGATATTGTCAGAGAGTGCCGCCTTCCCAAATCCAGTACAGTTGGCGCTGAAGAGGCAGCTTTGTCCATGCTGCTTTTAAAGCTCATAGGCAACGAGCGGCTCTCCCACATGGAGGCCTACGATCATGAACCGGGTCTTGGGATATTTGCAGGTTTAAACGTACTTCCCAAATCCACCTATATGAGTACCTATTCCTGCCTGACATCAGAAGAGATGCTGATAAAATTTCAGGAAAGACTTCTTAGTCGCTTTCGCAAGATTTATCCAAAGATGTATGAAGGCAAATTCATTAATTTAGATTTTCACTCTATTCCTCATTTTGGAGACCTTTCAGAAATGGAAAAGGTCTGGTGCGGATCTAAGGGCAAGGCTGTAAAGGGTGCAAATACAGTATTTGCACAGGACTCCAAAAGCAATGTCATCGTCTATACCCGTGCAGATATATTAAGAAAAGAAGAATCAGGGGAAATCAAACGCTTTGTTGCCTACTGGAAAAAACAAAATACCAACATAAAAGAAACTTTAGTCTTTGATTGTCATTTTACCAAATATAAAGTGCTGGATGAACTTACCGAAGAAAAAGTTAATTTTATCACCCTTCGCAAGCGAAATAAAAAGCTTACCGAAGCCACCGAGCAAATTTGTCAAGAAGAGTGGCAGAAAGTAACGATAGACATCCCTAAACGAAAATACAAAAAGGTGTCCGTATACGAAAGCGAAGTCATATTAAAAGGATGTAAACACCCACTGCGGCAAATTATCATAAAGGATCACGGCAGGATAAAACCTACCTTTATTATTACCAACAACCGGGAGCTTACACTGGAAAAATGTCTTACAGTTTACGCCAAAAGATGGCACATTGAAAACAAGTTCTCCGAACTGGTATCTTTTTTTAATCTTAACGCTCTGTCTTCACCGCTTATGATCCGCATTCACTTTGATATTTTATGGACTATGGTGGCAGATACTATTTATCGGCGTTTTGCAAGCGACTTAAGACGATTTGAAAATCATCAGGCCCCTTCTATTTTCAAAAGGTTTATCAGCATGCCCGGAAAGGTTATTTACAAGGACGGCATGTTTGAAATCAAATTAAGAAAAAGATCCCACACTCCTATCCTTATGGGTATGAAAAAACTATCTCAACCTTTTTGCGTTCCCTGGTTAAACAACTGCCTCCTCAAAATTACGTGGACCCCCTGATTATGATTTAATTGACGATTATACGGGCTGTGAAAATCGGTGTTTAAGGAATGGGGCAAGGAGATCCATATCTATCCGTGATAAATTCATCTGCCAAGTAACATTTTATAAATCTTTTCATTTTT
>JAHILC010000098.1 GCA_018897225.1 Actinomycetota bacterium | reverse complement strand
CTAATTTAATTATTTTAATTCTAAGGGATATTGTAGCAAATATTTAAATAAAATATAAAATTAAAAATCCTGTTTTTTTTTTAATGTTGTATAATAAAAAAAGAAATATAAGGATTGAAATTATAAATACTAATAATAAATATAGGAGGTTTGCATGATATTAGGAATAGTATTGGGTGTAGCTGGATTCATTCTACTAATGATTTTACTGCCTTCATCCATAAAAATATTGAGGGAATATGAAAGAGGCGTTATATTCAGGTTCGGGCGCTTAAGCGCAACAAGAGGTCCTGGTATTTTTCTGATAATTCCTTTTGCCGATAAAATGATAAAGGTTGATTTAAGAACTGTAACGCTGGATGTTCCTCCACAGGATATTATTACGAAGGATAATGTACCAGTGAAAGTTAATGCAGTTGCTTATTTCAGGGTAATGGATCCTGAAAAAAGTGTAATATCAATTGAGAATTATAGAGTTGCAACTTCACAGATATCTCAGACCACTCTTAGAAGCGTACTTGGCCAGGCAGAACTTGACGAATTGCTTTCAGCCAGAGATAAGCTAAATAAAGAACTGCAGGTTATTATAGATGAACAGACAGATCCATGGGGCGTTAAGGTTTCCATAGTGGAAATTAAAGATGTAGAGCTTCCACAGACAATCCAAAGAGCTTTTGCAAGACAGGCAGAAGCTGAAAGAGAAAGAAGAGCAAAGATAATTAATGCTGAAGGCGAACTGCAGGCATCTGAGAAATTATCTGCTGCTGCTGAAATCTTAACAAAATTCCCGGCGTCCATTCAATTAAGATTTCTTCAAACCCTTAAAGAAATTGCATCCGAGCAGAATTCTACAATAGTATTCCCTGTTCCTATTGATTTGCTGCAGGCCTTTATAAATAAAATGTCAGATAAGAAATAAATCAGGTTAGATAATAGGTAAAATATATATGTAATTCCAAATATCTAAAAGTGTATTAAAAGACCTTGATGAAATAGAAAAAATTTACGCTACTGATGAATGCATTGGGTATGGAGGCGCCAACCCTCCCTGCTAAAAAATTTACCCAATTTAATATTTTTACATTTTTGGCTGCCCCAAGGTGTGAAATTTCGAACCAATTCTTAGAAGAAATAATTAAATTTCGAGGATTTAAAATTATTGAAAATAAAAATTTTCTTTAGAAATTTAAAATATTTTTAAAAAAATAAATTTAAATATTTTTTCCACTTTTATTGTAAATACCCTCTTTTAATTTTCTTAATAAAAATAAAATTCTATTAAAATCATCCCTTTTTGTAAGCAATATGTCTTTAATTAAATTATAATCTGAATTCTCAGATCAAATCAAATTTTAATTTGGGTAAATCAAATTATAATAAAATCTTTTAAGAAGAAAAATGATACAATTATATTTTTCATCTTGTAATAAATGGAATAGCAATAGCTATTGCTCCTGTAAATACAACCGCAAATATGAATAGGTTATACCTGACATTATAATTTATAAGTAGAGTTGAGTCATAGTAGCCATCCACGTTTTGGTCTTTATACATTTTAAGCAATCCACTTATTAGTTTAAATCTTGTTTGCTTACCCTTGAGTAAACCAAAAATTACAATAAAATTTACAACCAATACTAACGCAACAAGGATAAACATAACGATAAAAAGATTTGTTTGTGTCCTTGAATTTGAAGCAATAGAGGAATTAATACCTAAAGATAAAAAGTTTAGAAAAATTGCAGTTAGTATAAATACTGTATCTGTTCGAGCATTCTGCTGAAGCTCAGAAACAATATGGTTGTGAACCTGCTCTATCATCATTTCCCCCTCTTTTATATATAAATTTTATTTTAATGATATGACTATTATATTCTAAAAATAGGTTTTTGGGGAGTTTTAGGTAAAGTATATTTTGGATCATGTTTTTGTTAAATGTGCTAAAAAATAGAGAGTTTATTAAAACTTTAATTTAATTTTTTTAGAAATAAGAAAACAATAGTGACTCAATTAAAAGCTTACAATCTTAGATTATATTGTTGTTTTATTTAAGATACCTTTGACAAGTATGTCTGAAGTGGCTGGGGAGAAAGGATTCGAACCAATTATAATATTTAAATTGCTATTTAGATGCTTTAATGTATGGATGTATTAAGATTTGGAGGCGGCACCCGGATTCGAACCGGGGATAAAGGTTTTGCAGACCTCTGCCATACCACTTGGCTATGCCGCCACAATCATGCCACTATCATAAATAAAGCAGTCCCATTGTACGAATGCTTATTATAAGACAAAAAAAAATAAAAGTTAATAACCTAGATTTTCGTCAAAAACGCCATCGATTTTTAAACCACATTTGATGCAGGAGTTATTTTTAATTTTATTTTCTCCAACAGTAAAACCAAATCTTTTAATAAGCAAATCTCCACAGTTAAAACACATGGTGTTTTCAAGCTTTCCACCAGGAATATTCCCCCCATAGACATATTTTAGCCCTGCCTTTTTACCAATTTTAACAGCCTTTGCAATGCTATCGACTTCAGTTGGGGGAATTTTAGCCTTATATTGAGGATAATAAGCGCTGATGTGCCATGGAATTGCATTACTTACGCCTTTAAGAAAGCCAGCGATTTCCTGCAACTCCCCTTCAGAGTCATTCAGTCCTGGAATGAGCAGAGTCGTAACCTCAATCCATATGCCTAACTCATGCATATACTTTATATTATCAAGGACAGGTTTTAGCTTGCCGCCAACCTTATCTCTGTAAAATTCCTCAGAAAAGCTTTTCAAATCTATATTTGCAGCATCAAGATAGGGCTCTATCATTTGAATACATTCTTTAGTCATAAAACCATTTGTTACAAACACATTTTTTATGTTATTTTCATTGGCAAGTTTTGCGGTGTCATATGCCAATTCGAAATAAATAGTTGGTTCTGTATAAGTATAAGAAATGCTTGCACATCCATTTTCCAGTGCATTATCTACCAGTTGCTCAGGTGAAATGGACTTTCCATCAATCCTGTCATAATCACAAGGCATTTGAGAAATTTGCCAGTTCTGGCAGAAGAAGCATTTGAAATTGCATCCAGGAGTGGCAATTGATAATGATTTTGTACCAGGCAAGAAATGAAATAGTGGTTTTTTTTCTATTGGATCTATATTTTCAGCAATTATATTTTCATAAACAAGGGTATACAAGGTTCCATTTCTATTTTCCCTTACATAACATTTACCTTTACCACCTTCTGAAATTACACATCTATGCGAGCACAGGTCGCATCTGATTTTATTTGTGGTTAACTTTTTATATAAATATGCTTCTTTCAAATGATATGCTACTTTCAAAATTTTCATTTATTTATAATAATTTTATTATAATATTTTTCCAAATATTTGTTAAATAATTATACACCAGTTTTATAAATTTTACTACCTGGAAAAGCCACAATCAGTTGCGATATTTTTGAGTAAAGAGTATTGACAGTGATTACTCCCCACGACTAAAGTCAGGGGCTTCTACGGATTTGATACCGAGAGAGTCTATTTATCTTCTTACCGATTTTAGCTCTACTTGTTTTCCTTATAATATCGGCATTTCCTAAATGGACCGAATCTAATGAGATTCCAAAAAAGCCTGTGTATGCACTCAGTATTTTAATAGTTGTACTTGGTTTTGGAATGGTAGGACTGGGATATATAATATCTACCGCAGTCAGGGCTACATTAGGAGGTGGAGTGTAAAATGAAAAACGTAAAAGCACTTTCAATATCGTCAATAGTTTCAATTGCTTTTATAACTATAATTACTATAGTAGCTGAAATGGTCAAACCATTAAAGGATGGTCTTGCAGCAATGACCGGTCATCACTGGGTTACAAAAAGCATAATTGGAATGTTGCTTTTTATTATACTGGCAATAATATTGGGATATACTACTAAAGCCGATAATAAAAACTCAGCCAAATTTATTTGGGGAACTTTCTGGACTACTATAGGGGGATCTTTAGCTTTATTGATATATTTTGTCATTCATACTTTTGCATAAGGTACTGTAAAAACTTAATATTAATCTCTCACCAGTAATTATAAATAAAACAGGAGCTCTATGGGGTTCCTGTTTTATTGTGAGATCGCATGGGTGCTTGCTGGTCGGTGAAAGTCCGATACAGGGGTTGATAGTGCCAACTGTTAGCTAAAGACAGGTAAACACCATAACCTGATATAAATCTGATATTTAAAGTATAAAAAATAAAGGATCCGTTAAAAGTTATCAGTTAATAGACGAAAAAAACATAACCAGAGCTATCTTCAGCCATTTTTTAAGCAGGGTAAAACTCTTAGAAATCTTAATATAAAATTTTAAAACAAATCCTTTAGACTAACCAAATTTGTATATTAAAAAATTGAGTAATATAATGACCGCTTTTTAAAAACCAGTCTTAAAATCTTTCATCCATTTCTTTGATTCCTCAGGTAAAAGACTGCTATTAGTTGCCAGTCTCCCATAATCTTTTGCCTTATGTAATTCATCTTCTGTCACAATTGATTCTATAATCCTATCAAATAAAGGATTTATTCTGTTATTTAACCAACAGAACAATCCGGATTTTTCTTTAAGTGCAACCTTGTAAAATCGGATACAACCATGACAAGCAGGAGTTCTAACTTCATATTCTTCTGGCTTTATGCGATATAACCATGAAAAAATCCTCATACCTATTTTAAGAGGCTCACGAAATAAACGAAAAACAGGCTTTCGCCTATAAGCAATTGCCACAAGTTTTAAAGTACAGGTATTACATATAGCATATTTTTTAATTTGATTAGCGATCATTACATGCATATCCTTACAGTTTTATTTATATCAAACCCGACGCTATACCAATCCCAACCACAACAAGCATAATACCAACTATTATCTGGATTGCCCTTAGCGTAACTTTTTTTACCAGACGTACTCCGATAAAAGAGCCTGCAAATGCAGCAGTAATCGCAGCTGCAATAAGAAAATACATATCTTTTGATATAGTAGTAAATTTAAGAGTGTAAAAAGAAATTCCATATACCAGCAATCGTGCAAAATCCACAATAACGGCAGACACTGTTCCAGTACCTATGAAAGCATCTTTATCAAGCCCCGATTTTATAAGAAAAGCTGAGCGCAAAGCTCCCTGATTGCCGGAGAGTCCTCCAAAAAATCCTGAAAGTGCTCCACCGATTGGCAGATATCTTCTGTCAAAAGAAATTTTTTGAAATCTCGGCAGAAGGTCAAGAAATGCAAAAAGTACTATTAAAATGCCGATTACCAATTTAATTATATCTATCTCATGCATATAACTACGGGTTAAATATGTAATTACAGGAGGTATAGTAGATAATATATTAAGAAGCCATGCACCTATCATAGCTACAATTGCCCCAGGAAGAGCAAACCTCAGTACTGCTTGCCAGTCAGCTTTTTTACCTACAAGTATTACCTTAAAGATGTTATTTGCAAGGTGTACAACTGCTGTTGCAGCTATTGCTACCGGCAAAGGAAAAAATATTGCAAATGCAGGCATCAGTATTGTTCCAAGCCCAAAACCTGAAAATAATGTCAGTGCCGATACTATTATTGCAACAAGACAGACAACTACATAGCTTAACATTTTATTCCTTCCTAAAGCGCTCTTTAAGATTTAATTTCATCCAGCAGTTCATTTACCTTAACAATTGCTTCTGCAAGAGCTTTTTTGCCTAAAGCTGTTGCATGATAATTTTTTCTGAATTTTCCGTTTATAAGCTGCTTTTCGCCTAGAAGATAACCTTCTCTCTCAAGGTTATGTAAAATAGGATAAAGGGTTCCCGGACTTATTTCATATCCATGCTTTCTTAATTCTCTTATCATATCCAGTCCAAAAATCGGTTCAAGGCTTGCATGATATACAAGATGCAATCTTATAAATCCAAGAAAAAAAGTGCGAATCATTATTTCCTTAACCTCTATAACTAATTTCGTTAACGTATTGCGATATTATCATAATAATTTATTTATTGCAATAAAAATTATGCTAATTGTTGGGGTTTAATTATTTTTGAAAGTTTATTGAACAGAAAGAAGGAAATATTAATTAAAGTTTACTGGTGCCCCATTGTTTGGAAAATTGGAACCAGATATTAAAAGAGATAAGTTTAATCAACAAGTTAAAATCTATATTATAACTTTATTATTTTCCTAAATTTGAAAAATTTTTGAATAAAATCATAAAAGTAATTAATTTATATCTGCAAAAGCAACAATTTCAATTCTTCTTTTTGGATGTTTAAACGTTACTTTGAATATATTAAAAAAATCTTCTCTTCCCAAAATTCCAAATGGAGTACCTAAATCATATGAGAAGCCAAAACTTCCTACATGTTTCCAACCACCTATGTAAAAATCTATTTTATAAAAATAAGCAGTAAATTCCTGTCCAGTAACCCCTCGGCTTTTCCTTATTAATCCGTCTTTAACATTTAATCCTAAAATTTAATCCTAAAATTGTTTCTCCCTTATCAGCATGCAAATAACTATAGTCTGCTCCCGAATCTACCAAACACAATACTTTAACTATTCCCATTAGATTTATTTCTACCAATGGCAATTCTATAAATTTATTATCTATACTTGGTAATTTGATATACCTAAAATCCATTATTTTTTAAGTAATAAATCCAGAATAATTTGATAATGCTTGAATTAAAATAGGATTTTCTATTTTGTTTTCGCGTGCTTTTTGGAAAGCCTCCCCTGGAGTAGAACCATAACCACCTACTTTTGTATAATTCGAATTAAGTGCAACCCATAATTTCTTCTTAGCATACGGTTTTAAAATTTTAGTCAAATCTATTATTTTTGATTTCTTGATCATAATTAATATTACCTCTTTTTATATTTTTTAGAATTTATAATTATAGCATCCCTTAATATCAAATCAATATTATTATCAGTTTTCAATTTGTTTAAGTATATTTTATAAAAAATATGAATGGAATGCAAATATTTTATGTATTTGAGCATTTGTGCTGGTGTCGGAAGGGGGACTTGGTCTTTCGTCTCACTTCGCTCGCGCACGTAGTCCGCGGACTCCCTCGTCTTCGCCTCAGTCCGTCCTTTCAAGTCCCTGAAAACATGCGCTTTTGGCATGTTTTCAATAATTTAACTTCATAATTTCAACCATATTTGTTAAATTTATCTGGTGTCGGAAGGGGGACTTGAACCCCCACGAACTATAGCGTTCACAAGGCCCTCAACCTTGCGCGTCTACCAATTCCGCCATTCCGACAGATTTCCTAAGATATTCTAAAAATATTATTAATTAATGTCAATTAAAATCACCCCAAACTATTTTTCTTTAGGTTTGAGGCATATTGCAAAGTGCTCCCACAAATCTCCTGGCTTTACTATCAAGCCAAAGTCTTTGCTTGAACTTATATCTTCCATCAGATTTAAATCTGAAGGAATGCTCAGGATATCAATATTACCTTCTCTTAACATGTTTATAAGATAATTTATATCTGAATTAAAGATAAATTTAATGCTGTCTATTTTTGGTTTTTCACCGAAATAATAGTCATTTCTTTCAAGTAAAATGTACTCACCTTTTACCCATTCTTTCAATTTATAAGGACCACATCCAAAAATATCGTTTTCAAACATGGAACCAATGTCATTGCCTTCAAGCAATTTTT
>JAHILC010000097.1 GCA_018897225.1 Actinomycetota bacterium | reverse complement strand
TTTACCTGGCCTTCATCCCTGCAAAAAGCAGCTCCGGCAGCAGCTTTACCATAAATATATGGCTCAATTTCTCTTAACTGCTTGTTATCCAGCAATTCAACTTTTATACCCATTTCCTCAAACTGTCCAAAATCTAAAAAATCACCGCTGACCTCGCTTCCCGAACGGATTACAAGCCCCCCGCATTTTTCAAACTCAATATCCAAGGATAACTCTTCCGCTAAGTTCTCGAAGATTTTGAGGCTTTCTCTTGTGAGCAAAATTAAGTCATTGTCCTTCTTTGACTGAAGAAAAATAAATCCATCACAGGAACCTGAAGCGCCTGTTGCAATCCCTGATTTTTCAACAAGGACAACTTTAAGATTTTTTTTTGAAAGGTAGTAACAGGACGAGGCTCCCATAACTCCCCCACCAATTACCAGAACATCGGCATATACTTTTTTTGCCATTATATTTTATTTAATAAATGAAGAATTTGTGAAAAAACTTTCAACCGCTACTGCCGCTAAAAGATTTTGCCTATCCTGTTGAGACGTTTCTCCATATCAAGCAGAAGCAGCATCCATGGCATGTTGTAGTAATATGGGTTATTTATATCAGTATACATTCCTTTTTCAAGCAAGCTATACATGCCAACTACACTGTCTTCTATTGAAACCTCAGGGACGTAACCCAGAATTCTTTTAAGCTTTTCTCCGGTCATTCTGTAGCTTCTTGCTTCCTTTGTGGTGTAATCAACCTCTACTTCTATATGCTTTTTATTCTTTAAAATATATTTTACCCTGTGAGCCAGGTCAAGAATCTGGAAATTGTCAAATACAAGATTAAATATCTGGCCCCCGCTTATTTTACTTTCAGGGCATGTTACAGCAAGAATATGTGCTTTTGCAACATCACTGACATCAACAAAGGGTCTCCATGCCATTCCTCCGGCATCAACCCTGAGTACCCCTTTTGAGAAAGCATCCCTGGTAAAAGTATTAACAGCAAGGTCATATCTCCATCTTGGTGAAGCTCCATATACTGTTGCCTGCCTGAAGCTAACAGGGAAAAAATTTTCATCGGCCATTTTCATCAATGCAATATCGCTGTCAAGCCTGCTTTTAGCATATTCGGACTGAGGACTTGCAGTAAACTCTTCATCTGCAACACTATCTACATGAAAACCATAAACTGCTGCAGATGACGCAAACGAAAATCGCTTAATGCCTTTTTTCTTACAGGCTTCGGCAACATTTACAGTACCCTTGAAGTTAATGTCAACAGTTGCCTTGGGATCGAAATCTGCCGTAGGGTCATTTGAAAGCGCGCCCAAATGAATCACAGCTTCAATACCATCAAGAATGTCTTCATGAAAATTCCTTACATCGCCCTGAATAATTTCCAGCTTATGCCCGTATCTCTTCTTAAGGTCTTCAAGTGGTTTTTCATCAAAATAAAGCTTGTCAAAAACCCTGACCTTATCTTCACGCAAAAGCAGCATACCCACAAGCACGGAACCGATATATCCTGCACCGCCAGTAACTAAAAAATTCATAAAAACTTTCCTTTCTATTTAAATTTTATATTCCAGTCATAGCCGAAGGAATCAAAAGGTACTCTCTCCTCATCAGGATTATCCCTATTGTAAACCTCGCTTGCTGTTGAAATCATCTGGGTATCATCCTCAAGCGACATCCAGCCATGATAAACGCCCGGGGCAATGACCAGAAGCTGAGGTTTCCTGTCGCTTAATATGAATGTGTTTGTTTCATTGAAAGTAGTGGCCTGGCGCCTGCCATCCACAAGAGCAAACTTTGCAGAACCATGGCTTACAAAAAACCAGTCCCATAAAACTTTATGAACATGAAAAGCTCTTACAATATTTCTTGAATTATCCCCAACCAGGTAAACCTGACCAAATTTTGTAAAATGCTCATCAGAGGCTCGCAGTATTTCAATGAGATAACCCCTGTCATCCTGATTTGTAACAAGGTCAATTAGCTTAACATCTTTAATCATATTTATAACCATTCCTTTC
>JAHILC010000096.1 GCA_018897225.1 Actinomycetota bacterium | reverse complement strand
AGATCCACCCAAAAAATATCCCCCTGATTAATTAACATTCATCCTCCAGGGAGCGCCTGTGATAGTCTCTTATTTGTTTTCTATAACTTTCTTCATCAGGGCTAAATACCTGGCTATGGACAGTATGAGAAATCCCAGACAGGTTAGAGAGGCAGCTTTAGCAGGTGCTCATATAGCAACTATTCCCTTTAATGTAATTAAGCAAATTATGATACACTATAAAACCGTGGAAGGTATGAGGAAGTTTACCAGTGATGTAGTTCCAGAATATGCTAAAGTGGTAAAACAAAATGGATAAATCATGGGAAATTATATTGGGAAAAAGGTAAAGAGATTTATTTCTTTTTCTCTTTTTTCTGTGATATACTAAAAAACTATAAAAGAGCAAGAATGAATTAATACCCTCATCCATCAGTGCTCAGGTAAGATTAAGCGGCAATGAGAGCAGGAGAAAAGTGAAGGAAATATATTTTACGAAGCACTCTATTGGAAGTATGAGGAAAAGGGGTGTATCTGAAGATGAGGTAATAACAGCAATTTCTAATGCAAAGTGGCAGGTATCTAAGTGGGAAAAATTGGAATGTAATTTTGAATTTGAATATAATAAGAAATGGAATGAGAAGTATTATAACAAAAAGCAGGTGGTACCTATATTCGTCGAGGAAGAAGCAAAGATCGTAGTTATCACTGTTTATGCCTTTTATTTTTGAGAGGTGATTATCATTAAGATAAAATATGATGAAGAGGCTGATGTCATTTACATTGAATTTAAAGATGCTGCTGTAACTACTAAGAGACTAGACCAGGATATTGCTATTGATTATGACGCTAATGGTGAAATAGCTGGTATCGAAGTACTTTCAGCCTCAAAGCGTTTAACCGGTAAAGAAAAACGACCAGAAATTTTTCTAGAGAATATTGCTGTTGGGTAGATTCATACACCAGCTCTGAAGAATCTAAATCTTATCTTCTATAAAATAATTTGGGATTCTATCTCTAATTCTTATTGGAATTTCTGCTTTATCGTAAATTATTATAAGAATATCTACATCACTATAAGGAGTATACTTATTGGCATATCTAAAATATAAACCAGTTGTTTTTAAACTTATACAACTATTTATTTAACTGCCAGCCTTGCAGCGTAATTAAAAGCAAAAAAATAATTATGCCATGATTTTGCGCTTTTGCAGATAATTGACTAACTTAATTATTTATTATTACAAATAATTAACCCTAATTGCTGTTTGAATATCCAATCCTTTTTACAACTTACTATTAATCAACTTATGATTTACAGTCTTACATTTTACAACTTACAAGATGGCTCCGAGTCTCTGCTTAAATTATATCCTGACAAACAATTAGCAAAAATTATAGTTTCTAATATGTAGATTATCGTAGTAAGTCTGCTAATATATGTAAATTCCTAAATGGTAATACTAATTTGGAGGGTAATACGAAATGAGATTTATAAAAAGGATATTAGATAGAAATACTACCCTGGAGTAATTTCCTGCAGGAATTATGGGCGGGAAATGTTTTATGACAGTTACCAGCATTGACCATCCTGGGGAGTTTTGGCATAAACAAACGGGAGCTCAAAGTTTATTAGAATGGAAAAATCAGGAAGAATATCCCAGTCTTTTAAATCTTCTCCTTCAATATGAAGGCTTATTGCTTCTTTTACATTTTCTGTAACTTCTTCTAATGTTTTACCCTGGGTAACTACTGGTAAGTCAAGACATTCAGCAATATAATATTTTTCCCCTTTAAAAATTTTGACCTGGATAATTTTTTTCATAATCTTAATTGCATTCTTTTTTAGTATTAATCCAGTTCAATGTAGTAAATTTTAAACTAAAAGTCAAATTTACCGTTTGGGATACTTTTTAAGTGAGGCAATTCGCATTCTTGGATTAATTTCCCTTATAGTCCTTGTATCATAATTCAGGTTATATAAAAACTCTTCAACTTTTTTGCCAACCCCAACATCAACAAGAAATTTTAGATTTGTAATAGACATACTTAGACACCTATTTTAAATACCCTCTCTTCTTCTACTAAATCTGCAACATAAAGCAAGGCAGCCTCAATATCT
>JAHILC010000095.1 GCA_018897225.1 Actinomycetota bacterium | reverse complement strand
GCTCGGACTTTCCTCGAAAGCAATTCACATTGCTCCCGCGACTACGCAACTAACTCCAATTATAATTATAGCAAAAATAATATCTTTTGCTGCATATTTTGCAGATATATTGTAAAAAAATAGATTTAAAAGTATTATTGTCCAATTATTATCCCAACATAGTATGGTGCAGGTTCAGCGCAATAAAAGCATGTTGCTAAACCAGTGCAGGTGCAGGCCTATCGCAGTATGTTCCAGCATGAACACAGATACGATTTAATTTTATGGAAAATATTATAATTAAAGACCTGGGTGAATATGTTCCAGGAAAATTTAACAGTGTTTCGTTAAATAAATTAAAAGAATTCATAGTAGTCCCTTACTATATAGACTGGTATAAAAGCAACCAGTCAAGGAAGGTCTTTCCCTTATTTTTACAGGAATTATCAGACTTGAATCCGACATCTTTCCAGCTTCCCGGTATCCTAACCCGCAACCCGTTTTTTGAGCATGCACAGATAAAATATTTTGTCGCATATGCTTCTGATAAAAAACCACTTGGCCGAATAATGGCATTCGTTGACTACAATTACAACAAGCAGCATAACGAGAACACAGGCGGGTTTGGCCTTTTTGAATCAGTCCAAGACAAAAATGTAGCACGCAAGCTTATAGATGCAGCAATAGATTATCTAAAGAAAAACTCATGCAACAAGGCTGTCGGCCCTATAAAATTTAGCGCCACTGGTGAAATAGGCTGCCTTATTGAAGGGTTTGAAAACAAGCCTTATTTCATGGAACCATATAATGCCCCTTACTATTCTGATTTCTTTGTAGAATACGGATTTAAGAAAGAAAATGACTGGTATGCAATGAATACTGATGCAATTATTGCAAACGGGTATATGGAAAAGATTGAAAAAATGATGGACAGGGTCAATGGAACAAGAAGAGATACATCTACGACAGGATTTGAAATAAGAAATGTTGATTTTAGCAATATGAAAAGTGAAATAAAAATAATCAGGGATCTTTACAACTACATCTGGAATACAGGACACCATCCACAGCAGGTTGTAATAACAGATAAAGAATTTGATATCCTTGCAATAGGCATTAAGACAATTGCAATTAAAGATTTGATTTTCATCGTCGAAAAGGACAATGTGCCTATCGGGGTTTCGGTAAGCGTGCCCAACGTAAATGAAGTAATTGAAGAATACGATAGAAAAAATCCAGGAATTCCTTCAAAAAAATTTTTCAGCATTCGAGACTTAAAAAGGGATTTGAGTATTTTCAACATAATAAAAACCCGGCTAAAAAAGAAAAAATTTGCAGGTTTGCGCATTATGATACTTGGCATTAGAGAAGAATATAGAAAAGCAGGCATTGACTCAAAGCTGTATTACAGGACATTCAAAACTGCAAAAGATCTTGGGTTTACACATGGCTCTGGATCTCAACTAGCTGATATCAATCTTGACATAATTAACCCATTGTTCAAGATGGGAAATAAATCGATGACCTGGAGAGTTTATTCTTTGGACATATAAGGATAAGCTGTTTTTTTAATATTTTTTCTACTCAACATTACCAAAATTTATTTCAGAATCAGCATTAAACAACCTTTCTTTTTTATCCAATGCCCGATTTACAAGCCTGTCTGCCGCTTTGTTATCTTCACGAGGAATGAGCCGTAAGTCAACCACTTCATAATCTTTAAGCTTTTTTACGACTCGCTTAAAAATTTCTAAAATGTCTATATTCTTGACTTTCCATATCCCCTTTAACTGGCTGTAAACAAGCTTGCTGTCAGTTGAAAGGATTATTTTCCTGATGTTGTATTTGATTTTATATTTCTTAACCAGATCAAGGACTTTTTCTAAAGCGAGATACTCTGCCTGGTTATTGGTAAATTCTCCTATGCATTCACTTAATTCATCAATCAGGTTGCTGTTTTTGTCATAGATTGCGGCGCCAACAGCAGAAGGCCCGGGGTTTCCCCTTGAGCCTCCATCAAAATAAATTCTCAAGTATTCAAAATTTAAATCCATGGTTTTGCTTATTAATTTTCAATGCCTGCTTTAATTTCATCAATCTCGTCCCTGTACATTATGAGCATTCTGCCGCACAACGGGCACTTATAAAGCTTGCTTAAATCCTTTATTTTCTCAGCTTCGCCTGTAGGTATTTCCATGTTGCATATATCGCAAAATCTATCTTTTAAGACTGCAACTGCAATACCACCTTTTTTAGTTTTTGTTTCTTCGTATTTAGCCAAAGCATCTTTAGGAATTTTAGAAATTACTGTTGCCCTTTTTTCTCTCAGCCTTTTAACTGCATCACTCATTACTTTAGTTTTTTCACCGGCTTCTTTTTTCACCATTTCAATCTCGGAATTGATACGGGCTATGCTTTTCTCAATTTCTTTAATTTTGGGCTTCCATTCATCGATGGAAATCATAAGCTCAATTGCCTTACTTTCAACATTGTCATTGTTTTGTTTTAAAAATTTGATTTCTTCCTGATAATTCAACAGCTCCTTGGCGCTGGTTATTGTTCCACTGAAAAGTTTTTCTTCATTTTTCTTTATTTTCTCGTTTTGAAGAGCAATCATGTCTTCAAGTTTCTTGCGTTCATGTTCAAGCCCCACCAGTTCCTTGTCAGAAAGCTCCAGCTTTTCGTTGATTTCGGAAAGCTCCTTTTGCAATTTTTGCAATTTTTCATTTTTCTTCAGTACATTGATTTCATTAAGCTTTCTGAGGATAGCGCTTTCAAGCAATTGCAGCTCGACAAGGCTGGTTATTTCATAACTTGCTTCATCCAATATAATACCTCCAGGATTTATAACCTTCTTTACTTTTTATTACTTCAATATCTTTTATGTCATTTTCTTTAAAATACCTATTAAGAATATCATACATCCCTTCAACAGAAAATTTCTCGCTGTCTCCATGGCCGATTTCAATAATAATTTTTTTGCTTTCAGTAATTTCAAGAGCGCTATGGTAGTTCAGCTCTCCTACTATTACAACGTCACAATCAAAATCTGAAACTGCAATTCTCTGTGTAAATGAGTTTGCGCTGCCATTTATGACAAGAATTTTTTCCACGAGTTTATTTTCCAAATCATTATTTTTTATGGTTGCAACTTTATCTAGTAATTTACCTGGGATCTTGTTTTGATTCTTGCCAGCAATCCACCTGAAACCAGAGATTGCCAGACTTTCCTTTACTTTTTTAAAAAAAACAGGAAGTTTAACCGGGACGTCAAGCTCGCCAATTATCCCAAGGCCACCTTCGGCAAATTTATTTTCTTCGTAAGGGTGAGCTTTTGTCCCACATGCAGGCTCAAGGTAAGCAGATTTTATACCTGCAAGCCCTAATTTTTTGGCAAATATCACGTTGAGGCCCTCAGGCATGATATCGTAATTTGTGTGTGCTGTGTACACAGCCATACCGTTCTTTATGATTTCGAGCAGCTTTGACCCCAAACTATTAGTATCCAGAAATGAATCTATTGGTTCCATTAATAAAGGATGGTGGGATAAAAGCAAATCAACTTTTGCCCTTATTGCTTCCTGAATGACACTGTCGGTTAAATCAAGCGTGATTAATATTTTCCTTATGTCTTTTTGGATATTTCCGACATTTAAGCCTGTCTTATCCCAGTCCAGCGCCAGGTTTTTGTGAAAAATCGTATCGAATACTATGGCAAGCTCTTTAAGGATCATTTTGTAAAAATTTTATTAATTGGTATTCTTTTAAGAATATGTTTAAATTAATGGAAATATTATAACATTAATTGCACCAAATTTATTATAGAAATATTTGTTTTAAGAATAAATAACTAATAACATTTATCCAGAATAAAAAATATTTACACGGTCATGATTAGAATAAAAATGGGAATCGTTAGAAAAACAGTTATTATCGTCGCTTCAATGCTTGCTGCTATAGTCCTATCTTTATTTTTATATTCCAGATTTATTATTTTGAAAGATTACATTAGGCTGGAAGAAGCAAGCGCAATTAAGAATATTGAACAGGCAAAAAATATATTTGATGTCAGAATTGATAAAATAGCAACTAGTGCAGAGGATTACGCTATCTGGGATGACACCTATTTTTTTATGACGAATAACAATGAGAGCTATATTGATTCAAATTTTAACAATGCTACTTTTGATAATCTTGATATAAACTTCTATGTATTAATTGATGCCAGTAAAAAAATAAAATATATATTCGCATACGATCTTAAGGATAAGACACGCATAGAAGCTGCCAAATCTTTCGAAGAATCTCTTTTAACAGAGGTAGGGACCTCTGAACAATACCAACAGTCCTTTAAAAATCAGGGAGTGCTGCTGTTAGATGATAGACCAGCCATAGTAGCCATTAGACCTATACTAAAAACCAATGGTGAAGGACCTCAAAATGGAACCTTGGTAATGGGCAGGTATATTGATAAGTCATTTGAAAATGATTTTTCTTT
>JAHILC010000011.1 GCA_018897225.1 Actinomycetota bacterium | reverse complement strand
TTTCGAAAAATTAGCAGCAAAAAGATTTATAGGAAAAACCGAAACAGCCATAAAAAATACCAACAGGAAACCTGCCCTCAGTATAATATATTTATTATCAAACCTGCCGGGAGTGCTTTTATCTTCATCTATTTTTTTATTGTTTTGCAGGAATTTAAGCCTGTTTGAAAAAAGTTTTTTTAAGTATTTGTTAAAAAAAATTACAATACCTTCTTTGATCCAGTAAAGGCCGCCGGCAAAAGGAACGCATAAAAAACAAACCATAGTGGTCAGGTAAAAATGAGTTGCCGTTGTTTCATAAAAAAGGATTGGAACCAAATTTAAAACAATAAGTGAAATAATCAAAATAAAATATTTTTTCTGCCGTATTGCCAGATAAACAAGGCCTATGATAAAAATAATCAGGACTACTGCCGTAAAATCGCCCTTTAACAATCCTATATATTCCAGGAATATCTTCTTTAACATTTCAAAGCCCTTAAACCCAAAGTCTGACTTGTACCTATCTCCTGATATGTAGTTAATGAACTTGGAAAAAGTGGTAATACCACCATATCCCTGAAGTGACCTGATGGGGATATAGAGGTAAAGCAGATTAGGTGAAATTATAAGGGCAAGTATTATAAAGAATTTTTTTATTTTAAATACTTGATGCCAGTCAACCAAGACAGGAAAGATTATAAAAGCAGGGGCAAGAAACAGTGATATTGGATGATTCGTGAAGCTAAGGCCGATAAGAAAATAATAAAGATACAAAAACTTATTGCTTTTTGTGCTCGCCCAGTAAAATCCCACCAGCATTATAATTGCAGTAAAAAATGTATTAAGAGTATAGACCTCGAATCTGTTAGTTTGCAGCCAGAATACTCTGTAAAAGCCAAAAAAAACTGCCGTGATAAATGCTATATAGTATTCCTTTTTAAGTAATTTTGTTATAAATATGAAAAGCACAAATATTGACATAGCGCCCCAGAACACTGAATACATATTTAGCCTGTAGGCCATCGTACCGATCGGGATAAAAGAAAACAATTTACCAGTCAGGAACGCTATTGGAAAGCCGGTAGTCTGTCCGACATAAAGAAGAGGAACCTGTATGTGTAGCCATGTGGTATCCCATCCAAAAGATGAAGGATTCATGGTTCTAAGGTAGATAAAAAATGGCGCTAAAAAGCTTAAAAAATAGAAAATATATATATAGTTTTTTAAGACATATGATTTAAATCTATTATTTAACAACATTTTATTTTTCTGCTATTATTGTTACTCAACAATTATTTGTTACCTTGCCAATTTACGACTATTAACGGGAAAGCCCTTGCCTTTAGGCATGGGGTGAGAGTGTCTATTTTCTTTATCTATTTGATAATATATCAATTTCATGTTATTCTAATCATAGTTCTTTGACAAGGTATAAGGTTGTATTCCCAAATCTTGGAATATGTAAAATCTTGTAAGTTAAACCCCAAATATGCCCTCCACTTTTAGAGCTAACAGCTCTTTTAGCGGGCAAATTAAGTGTCCTTTTGGACACGTTGAACATGTTGACATAAATGCGGCTTCTATAGTGTTTATGTCGTAAAGCATTGTTTGATTGCAAAAAGAAAAGAGTTTTTTGCAAGCGGAGTCTGATACCCGCCAAGAGGCAACGCAAAGAAGCCTTGCGACCCCAGAACCCCACTGGCCTTAGCTGTGGGAGTATGTCAGGTGCCTTACCCTTACAAAAATAGAATATTCCCTTAAATATATGCCTTTTCTGTTTGCTTATCAAAGAGGTGAAGCTTTTCAACATCAACATAAAGCCCTATGTTTTGGCCAACTCTGGCTTCCGATCTTGGATTAACTCTTGCAGTAATAAGTACTCCATTTATATCAATATACACATAGATTTCTGAACCCATTGGTTCAGTTACTTCAACAAGAGCATTTATTATGCAATTTTCTCTGGGATTATGAACAAACTTGCTATCCTCCAGGTCCTCAGGTCTAATTCCTACAACAGCTTCTTTACCAGAGAGATTGTTCTCTTTTATTATCTTTCTTACATTGTCTGCAGTATCAATTTCAAATTTTGGGTTTACAAGCTTGTAGTCATCAGTAATTACTACATCATTAAAGTTCATGGCAGGGCTTCCAATAAAACCTGCAACAAACATGTTTACCGGATGATCATATACTGTCTGGGGATCTCCGGTTTGATGAACAAGTCCGTCTTTCATGATTATGATCTTGCTTGCCATTGTCATGGCTTCTGTCTGATCATGGGTAACATATACTATTGTGGCATTTAACCTCTGATGCAGTTTTGCAATTTCGGTTCTCATCTGAACACGGAGCTTTGCATCAAGGTTTGAGAGCGGCTCGTCCATCAAAAACACTTTTGGATTACGCACTATTGCACGTCCCAGCGCTACACGTTGTCGCTGTCCGCCTGATAGTTGTTTAGGACGTCTTTTTAGAAGCTCCTCTATCTTTAGAATTTTTGCAGCATCTCCAACTCTTGATATTATTTCAGCTTTTGGAGTTTTTCTAAGTTTTAGTCCGAATGCCATGTTGTCATAGACATTCATGTGGGGATATAGAGCATAGTTTTGAAAAACCATAGCAATGTCCCTGTCTTTAGGAGGAACATTGTTGACTAACCTGTCTCCAATGTAGATTTCACCCCCCGTGGCTTCTTCAAGCCCTGCGATCATGCGCAGTGTTGTCGTTTTGCCGCAACCTGACGGGCCTACCAATACCACAAACTCCCTGTCCTCGATAGTTGAGTTCATGTTGTTTACCGCGATTACCTCATCGAATTTTTTAGTGAGGTTTTTTAAAACAACCTTTGCCATTTTAGGTTTCTCCTTTGTTCTTTTTTTTAATAGAAACTTATTAAAAATTAAAAATAATCAATAAAATAAATTATTCAATTACAAAAATTTATTAAATTAAAAAAACTTCCTTATATTGAATTATTTGTAATAATATCAAATATTAAAGAATTATACTTTATTTTTTTCGATAATCTGAAATATAGTTCATACCGTATAGATCCCTTCCTGCAAGAAAATCTGCAGCCTTCATGGCAGGAATCAAACCTTCAATCAGCGGATCGGTTATCGGCGCTGTCAGTCCATTTATTATTCCCATAGTAAGAAAATGAATATTTAATAGTTCCCGGTTTGGCATTCCAAAGCTAATATTTGATGCGCCAAACGTTGTTGAAACTCCAAACTCAGCAACTACTCTTCTCATAGTTTCAAAAGTAATTTTTGCAGAATTTGAATCTGTTGATGCAGTCATAACGAGGCAGTCAAAAACAAGGTCCTCCCTTTTGATTCCCATTGATTCCGCTCTGTTTATAATTTTTTTTGCAACATTAAATCTTGCTTCAACATCATTTTTTATACCTGTTTCATCCATAGTAAGGCAAACCACTGCACAACCGCTTTCTTTAACCAAAGGCAATATTTCTTCCATTGATTCTTCTTTTCCATTAACAGAATTTATAAGCGCCTTATACGGATAAACTTCAAGAGCAGCTTTTATTGCTTTTGGATTTGCAGAATCTATACAAATAGGCCTGTCACAAACTGACATGACTTTTTTTATTGCCGCAGGCAGCATCTCAACTTCATTAACGCTGACTGCTCCAACATTTACATCTATTATATGAGCTCCGGCTTCAGATTGTTTTCTTGCATCTGACTGGACAATATCAAACTTGCCAAGCTTTAATTCTTCAGCAAGGCTTTTTCTGCCTGTAGGGTTTATCCTTTCAGCGATAATAACTGTTGGTAAGCCCTGTCCAAATTTAACTTCTGTATTTTTTCCCGTAACTACTGTTTGCATTTTTGCTAATCCTTTCTTGTGTTTTCTATTTTTACGATTAGTTTGTTTAAAATTATTAGAATTATTATTTAGCTGTTATAATTTTTATATATTTTGATAAATGCCTTTAAAAACTTGTCATTAATTTCAGGTATTGAAATGGTCACCCTCATATAACCTGGAATTCCTAAATTTTCGCCAGGTCTTACTATAAAACCATTTCTTAAAAGTTCTTCTACTATTTCTGTGTTTTTCTCCCCCGATCTAACAAGAATAAAATTAGAATAAGATTTGATAAAACTTATGCCCTCAGTTTTAAAAACACAGTAGAATTTTTCTTTCTCTTTTAATATTTTATCCCTGATATCATTTACATATCCTTTATTTTCAAGAGCAATTACTGCTGTTTTTTGAGCTATGGAGCTGACATTAAATGGAAGCCTTATCTTGTTCAAACCAGAAATTATGTCACTGCCTGCTATCCCATAGCCTACCCTCAGTCCGGCCAATCCATAAGCCTTTGAAAAAGTTCTTAAAGTTATCAGGTTTAAATATTTTTTGGTATATCCAACTGTATCAATCTTATCACCTTCAGACAGGTATTCATAATAAGCTTCGTCCATGACTATAAGGATATCACTGCTTATTTTGCCCATCATATTTTCAAATTCTCCCTTAGTAATATTAGCGCCTGTAGGATTGTGAGGATTTGTAAGAAAAAGTATGCGGGTACCTGCATTAACAGAGTCTGCCATTTTAGGGATATCCTGCCTGAAGTCTTTGAGAGGAATTTTTATCACGCTTCCACCACATTTGAGTGCAGCTTTTTCATAAATTAAAAATGTGGGATCAGCAATAACAACATTTTCATCATCGTTTACAAAACAGTCACAGATCATTTCAATTATCTGATCAGTCCCATTACCCAGAATTACATTTTCGGGTAAAATGCCAAATACGGATGCTATTTTTCCCCTTATCTCCCTGCAGTCGCTATCCGGATAATAATTTACATCTTGCCCAGCGCTATTTTTTATAAAATCCTTTACTTGACGGCAGGGACCGAAAATATTTTCATTTGAAGCTAGTTTGTAAACATTTTCCAAATTATATTTTTTCTTTATTTCTTCTATTGTCCTACCCGCAACATACTCAGGAAGCTGGTTTAACCAGGGTTTAAATTTTAGTGTCATTTTTAAATCTTACCTTAATTGAATTATTGTGTGCTAATAAATTCTCGAAATCTGACAAAGTTTCAACATGCTTTCTTTCCCTTTTCAACATGTCATAACTGTAGCAGGCAATGCTGCTTCTTTTGTAAAAATCATAAACTCCAAGTGGCGAAGAAAATCTTGCATTGCCGCCGGTAGGGATAACATGATTGGTTCCGCATATGTAATCTCCTACTGCAACCGGAGTATAGCTGCCTAAAAATATTGCTCCTGCATTTCTTATTGATTTTAGGACAGTGTCACAATCACTTACCATAAGCTCAAGGTGCTCAGGGGCGATAATATTGCATACTTCAATGAGGAAATTTAAATCTTTATTAACAATAATCCTGCAATTTTTCTTAAGTGATTCATAAATCAAATCCCTGTTGAACCTGTTGCCATATAGTCTGCGCAACTCGCCTGTTTGCTTATAAATTTCTGTAATGGTATTTTCCGCTATCTTTTTGTTTGTTGCAAGTAAAATACTTTTAGCATCAAAATCGTGTTCAGACTGTGAAAGCAAGTCTGCTGCAATGAATGATGGATTGGCCTGGCCGTCAGCAATAATTGTAATTTCACTCGGACCTGCAAGGCTGTCTATTCCTACGGCGCCAAATACTATCTTTTTGGCTGCAGTCACGTAAATATTCCCCGGTCCAACTATCTTATCAACTTTTTCAATGCTTTCAGTGCCATAAGCAAGGGCTGCAACTGCCTGCGCGCCGCCAATCCTGTATACTTTATTTATTCCAAGCTTTGCAAATAAATAAAGCAGGATATCGTTTATCTTGCCATTTTTCTGAGGAGGCGTACATGCAATTATCTTCTTTACCCCGGCAAGAATAGCCGGAACTGCCGACATTAAAACAGAAGAAGGATAAAGGCGCCTGCCTCCAGGGATATAGAGACCAACTCTTTCAATCGGAGTGATAATCTGGCCAAGTCTTGCTCCCTCTTGAGGATTGATGAACCACTGGCTGGATTCTTTTTCAAGCTGAGATTTATGATATTTTAGCAGATTGGCATGGCTTGCATTAAGGGCTTCTACAAGCTCCGGGAATTCTACCGGGACATTTTTAAAGGCTTCTGATAATTCCGCAGTACTCACTGCAAGTTCTCTGGCATCGCTTACTTCAATACCGTCAAACTGCTTGCAGTATCTAATAAGTGCGCTGTCACCATTTTTCTTTACATTTTCAACAATTTCGCCGGCGCTTTTAAACACGGCAAAATCAATCTCCCAATCCCTTTTAACCCATGATTGAATTTCTTTTATGTTCTGGGGACATTCAATTTTTAAGGAAATCATATTCCATTTAAGCCAAGATTTTAAAAATTAAAAGACATTCATAATTATAAACATTCTTGTTAATATATTAAAAAATACTAATAAATACAAGAATTATTAACAAGGGCAAAATTGGATAAGATTAATAAAAATGAGTACCTGCAGGCCAAACCCAAGTTTCTGCTTCATGTTTGCTGTGCAAACTGCCTCCTTTACCCTGCTGCCGCTCTTTCAAAGGATTTCCAGGTTTATTTTTATTTTTATAACCCCAATATTTATCCTGCCTCTGAATATATTAAAAGATTAAAATATGTAAAAATTGTATCAGAAATTTATGGAGTTCCGCTGATTGTAGGCAGATATGAAAAGAAGATGTGGCTTGACCGGACCGGGACATTAAAGTCAGAACCTGAAGGCGGATTGAGATGCGAGTTGTGCTTTAAAATAAGACTAAAAAAGACCGCAAAGGCTGCAAAGAAATTGGGTTTTGACCTGTTCGGGACGACGCTTACAGTAAGCCCTCATAAAAACCAGGCAGTTATAAACAACTTAGGTATGGCAATATCGAAAGAAGAAAACCAAGAATTCTTGGTTGCTGACTTTAAAAAGAAGGATGGATTCAAAAAAACCATGCAACTCAGCACTGAACATAAAATTTACCGGCAGTCCTATTGCGGGTGCGTATACAGCATGGCCAATTCAAGAGATTAATTGGCTGCCCGTTTAGGCTTCAAATTCTGCAGAAGTAATAAGTTACTCCTCATAAAAAGAAACTGCTATGCCACCGGGACCAAGGTTATTTCCAACAACTGCGCCTATTGTCGCTTGCATGATTTGTTTTGGATTAAATGTTTCCTTTATCCTTTGGGCCATTTCATCTCCTTCTGCCTTTGCATCAGAGTCAGAAACAATAACCATTAGTTTACTTGTATCCTTTACCACACTTTTCATGGAGTTTATGAGCTCATTTTTTGCCTGGCTAAATCTTCTTGTGGTTTTAAACTGAGAAACTTCTCCCATATGCAGTGTAAGTATTGGCCTAATTTCAAGAACTGAAGCAATGAGTCCCCTGGCTCTGCCTATTCTTCCATTCATTATTAAATATTTTAATGTGTTTGGAATAAAAAGAACTGTGATTTTTTGCTTTAGTTCATTTATGGCTTTAAGTATTTCTTCTTTTGATTTGCCATCCAGAGCCAGCTCGGCCGCTTTTATTGCAAGGACACCTAAAGGCATATGCACCAGTTCAGAATCTATAACTTCTATATCCTTACCAGTCAATTCTTTCCTGGCTATTTCTGCAGAGCTAAAAGTTCCTGACATCTTTTGTGAGATGTGGATTGAAATTATAGCATCATTTTCTTTTAAGAGTTCGTTGTAAGCTTTTATAAAGTCCTGTGGTGTAGGCTGGGATGTTGTTGGCTGCTTTTTTACTTCTTTTAGTTTTTCATAGAATTGTTTGCTTGTTATATCTAATCCGTCTTCTAAGTAGCTTCTGTCTTCAAAATTTACGTATAAAGGGACAACTTTAATTTTGAATTTTTCGATTAAATCTTTGGGTATATCCGCAGTACTGTCAGTTACAATTGCAATTTTACTCATGTTTGGCTCCTTTCATGATACTTATATAATTTATCTTTAGTTTATATAATCTATTTTAACCTTTTATTAATAAATATCAATTATTGAAAATAAATATTTACTCTTCCAGCTTCTCTATTTCTTCGCGTATTTTCTTTTCCCTGAATTTTTTAACAAGGTAATTGATTATTATAAGGACTGCAATTACTGTTATTCCGTTAAGTATGTATACAACCTTAATTCCTAAAACAAAACTGCTGTCAATTCTATAATATTCTATAATGCTCCTATAAATAGCATATACCCCAAGATAAGTTGCAAAGACTAAACCATTCGGGAACTTATCAGGCCTTTTGTTGTATAGCCTGAGAATCAAAAGAAGTAAAGCAAACAGTACTAAGTTTGCAATAGATTCATATAAAAATGTGGGATGAAAAAACTCTGCATTTGAATAGCTTGGAGGCCTGTTGATAGGGTCTATATAAATCCCCCATGGCAAGCTTGTTGGCAATCCAAAAGCTTCCTGGTTAAAATAATTGCCCCATCTACCTATAGCCTGCCCTAAAAGCAATGCCGGAGACATGATGTCTGCCCATTTCCAGAAATCCAGTTTTCTTATCTTGCAAAAAACAACCAGAGCAAGAATGCCTCCAAGCATTACTCCCTGAATTGCCAATCCACCTTTTCTGAAAGCAAAAATATAGGACAAATGACCACTATAATAAGACCAGTTTACTACAACATGAAGGAGCCTTGCTCCAATAACTCCAAAAATTACTGCAAAAGGTGCGAAATTAATAATCTCGTCCTGCTTTTCACCTCTATACTTTGCTATAAAATAGGAAATAACTATTCCTACAAGCAGTGCGAGCGCTATTAAAATCCCATACCACCTTATTTCCAGGCTGCCTACACTAAATGCTATTGGATTCGGAGAAACCAAGATTGCCTCCCTTCATTTTAAGAAAAAATATACTGAATTTAAATAATTATAAAAACAATAATAAAACAATAATAATTAATTTTTATTATTGAATAATTTGAAATAATATCACAAATTCATTTTTATAGTAATGTGAAAATAATAAAATTTTACTCCTGCAAAGCCAAAAATGGAACGTGAGCTGTTAAAAACCCTATAATTTTTGTCATAGAATCAGTGACAAATATTATTCCCAGTGCAATTAAAAATATGCCGGAAATAATTGAAATTATATTAAGATGCCTGTTAAATTTTTTCAGGAATTTTGTAAAAAATCCAAGAAAAAGGCTTGCGATAATAAATGGCAGCCCTAAACCTGCGCAGTAAACTATCAGCAGTAAAATACCCTGAAAAAGAGTTTCCATCCTGCTTGCAAGCAGCAGTATTGCTGAAAGGATCATCCCAACACATGGTACCCATCCAAAAGAAAAAATAATCCCAAACAAAAAAGACCATAAAAAACCTGCCTTTAGCTTTGAAGGCATGTTGAATTTTTTTTCCATGTTCAGAAAAGGAATTTTAAAAAGTCCCACATAATGAAGCCCGAAAACTATAAGGATTGCTCCGCCTACCCTGCTTATTATGCTGAGGTAATTTTTTAATACCTGGCCTATAAATGTTGCCGTTGAGCCTAGGATAATAAAGACGACAGAAAATCCAAGCACAAAAAGAAGGCTATTTAAAAATATATAAAGCCTGTCTGAAAATTTAACAGCATCTTCCTTTGTTGCAACATTACGAGACATTATACCGATGTAAACAGGTACCAGCGGTAAAACGCACGGAGATATGAAAGACAGTATTCCCGCAATAAAAGCGCTAAAAATTCCTATCTCTAACATTTATAGACTTTGTTCTATGGCATTTATTAATTGATCTCTGGACATCATTCCAACATTTTTAAACATTATTTCACCATCTCCGTTCAGTATGAACGTGGTTGGAATTGCAGATATGCCCCATTTAGGCATTATCCGATCAACTGAACCATCCAGAAGTGTCGGATAGTCTATCCCATAATCACTGACAAACTTTTCAAGAGCAGAAACATCATCATCGGAAACTCCAATGAACTGCACGCCCTTATCCTTATAAGCGTTAGAAACTTCAACAAAATCGCCAATCTCTACCCTACAAGGAGGACACCAAGTAGCCCAGAAGTTCAGTACTACAACCTTGCCTCTAAAATCAGACAAGGATACCTTGTTATTGTTAAGGTCAAGCAGGGTGAAATCTTCAGCCTTGATTAGCGCTTCTGATGTAGCTGTGGCTGCACCATTGCCATCCTCCCTGAATCCTCTAAAAGGAATAAAGCATGAAGCCAACAAGACTGAGAGTAATAAAATAGATATAATTATTAACATTATCGAGATTTTTTTTATCCTCAATTAATCATCACTCCTTTTTAGAAATAATCCTTTCTTGCCAAAATCATAAATTTCGCCAATAGCTTCCCGGTTCTTCAGTATGTCACCTTTCTGATCTATATTATTAAACAGAAAATCACAGAAATACTCAATGTAAAGAACATCAAAAAGTGCCCGCATAACTTTTTTTGTGCAGTCAAAAATATCCTTTGGTTTTGAGCCTGCAGTTGAAATCAGTATGCCTCTCCTGTTTTCCTTAACAACCATAATTCATAAACATCTCAAGTTTTATTTTGGAGCCTGGTTCTAAAATCAAGAAGTCATCATCCCAATCTGAATTCAACAGTTTTTCAAAATAATTATTAGTGCCTTCAATCTCCTCAAAAACTAAATCCAGCTTTATTGCTTCTTCCATAGCCAGCTTGCGCCATTTCTCAGACTCATAGTTACCAGTATTAATATATGCCAACCTTTTATAATTTTTAAGCATTTCCTTAATAATCCACTTCCAGGTCGCTTCGTCATATTTATCCCTTATTTCAGCAAAACCGCCAATAATTGGATTATCAGTTTCACCTATATAGCCCCTTGTAAGGTAATATGTTCCAGGTTCTTTTGAAAATTGTTTCTTATATTCCTCCACTGAACCTAAAAGTATTGCAATACAGTCATCGCACTTTGGGATAATAAGATAAGTGTTAGGTGAAACAAGCCCTTCGACAGATTTTCCGCAAAGTGCGTAACCTAAAATTATTACATCGTAATCCTGTGAGATGTCGATTTCTTTTTGCAGTGTTTCGCGCAGGCTGTCGCTTTTTTCATGAAGTCTTTTTTCGTATTTTATTACGTCCCAGCCTGAAGGCAGCTTTTCCTTTATTTCATCATAAAGAATTTCGCATACTATGAATTTTACTTTCTTATTCTTAAGATCATTTAATTTCGAATCATTCACACCCTTAAATCCTCTCTTAAATTTTCCTTATCCAACTCAGATATGAGCCATTCAAATTCCACACATTTTTAAATCCTGAATTCTTTAAAATCAAATATGCCAGATAACTTCTGTAACTGGTTCTGCAATGTACCACAATTTTACTGCTCCTGTCCAGTTTATCAAGGTTATCTCTGAGTTCATCTACGGGAATATTAAGCGCATCCTCGATATGGCCTATACCAAATTCTCTTTTAGTCCTTACATCTATAATTGTAATATCCTGCTTGTTATTTATCATATCTTTTAGTTCTTCGACATCCATTTGCCGGTACTCGCCTTTTTTGATATTTTCGCCTATCATTCCAAGAATGTTAATAGAATCTTTGGCTGAACCATACTCCGGATGATAAGAAAGGTTAAGGTTAACCAGATCCCATATTTTCATTCGGGCTCTAATTGCAACTGACATCACATCTGCTTTCTTGTCGACGCTTTCCCTTCCGATTGCTTCAAAGCCAAGTATGACTCCTGAAATTCTGTCATAAATTACCAGTATGTGGATAAGACTTGCCCCGGGATAATAACCCGCACGACTGCGATAGTGAAGCTCTATTTTGGCTGCATCAATACCGCGGTATCTGGCTTCTTTTAAGCTTATTCCTGTTTTTCCTATCGCAATATCAAGCACTTTTATTATTGATGTAGGTATGCTGTCTATAAATTTATCTTTTCCTCCGGCTGCATTATAACCTGCGCACCTGCCCTGTATATTTGCGATAGAGGCCAGGTTGTAAGCCTGTTTTATTTGCGTTACAAAGTTTTTGCATTCACAGCAATCGCCAGCCGCATATATGTCAGGGTCGCTTGTTTGAAGATATTCATCTACGGATATTGCCCCTGATTTACCAATAACAATCCCGCAATTGCCGGCAAGTTTTGAGTCAGGCTTTGTACCTACACTCTGGAATATAACATCACAAGCAAGCTTGTCTCCATTTGATGTTTTTAGAGAAATAATTTTACCGTCTGCAGTTTTTTCAAAATTTTCTATCGACTCTTCCTTGCGAAGTATAATACCTTTATCTGCAAGATAGTTTTCAATATATTCTATAATTTCAAAATCAAAGGCAGGCAGAATCTGGCCTGTTTTTTCAACCATTGTAATATTTAAGCCTTTTAATAAAAATGCATCCAGGATCTCAAGCCCTATAAATCCGCCTCCAATAATTACAGCATTTAAAGATTCCTTGCTGTTTTTTGTTAAAAAAGACAGGTATTCCTTTAATTTCAGGGCATCATCAATAGTTTTTAAGGAAAAACAGTTGGGCGCAGATTCAAGTTCGGGATTTATTATAATTGAAGTTGAACCGGTAGCAATGATCAGCTTGTCATAATAATCCTTGAATTGCTCACCGCTTATCAAGTTTTTTGCAAGTATACTTTTTTCTTTACTGTCAATATTGATTACTTCATGCATTATATTTACTTTTATATTAAATCTCTGCTCAAACTGCTGGACCGTGTTTACGATAAGATTATCAATATCTGTAATCTTGCCTGATACAAAATAAGGCAGTCCGCATGTACCATATGAAATGTATTTATATTTCTCATAAATCGTAATCTGAATATCCTCGGATTTTCTTCTTGCTTTGACTGCCGCAGATGTGCCGGCGGCAACACCTCCTATAATAATTATCTTGCTCAAATCTTTTAACCTAATCCCTTTACTTATCAATAGGCAACTACCTTATTTGAGATAATTGCCTATATTTTTTAAAAATTATAGTACTTTTATATATTTTAAATCATTTCATTTCAATACTTGATCATTAAATAACTTATATAAATTGAGTCACTTATAATAATCTTAAAGTCAATCCCTTTTTGCCAAGTTCTCTGTCCAGTTTTTCCCAAATCATACCAGCTTGTGCTGTTGCAGTATTATCAGACAGATTAAGCTTTATTAAATTTTTCATTCTGTGAAAATCCACCACTACACCTTTTGCCAGAGGTAAAACGCCCCCATAGCCAGATGTGGCTTCCCCGCGAGGTGTAAGCGCAACCTTATGTTTTGCAGCCCATTTTACCAGGCTTACCAGTTCCTCCTCTGTCTCTGGTTGAACTACGACCTCCGGAACTGTGCTTCCAATAAAGGGCTTAATAATACCTGGCATTGCAGCAATATCGTGGCCGTATAATTTACGCTCAGTCTTATCAAAAGAAATTCTGTTGCTGAATAACTCCTTCAATTGAATTTTTACATTTAAATTCATAATGTTACTCCCCTATATTTATTTAAACTTTCTACTTATTTTTTTCTATTGCATCACTTACGGTCTTTTGTTTTGAAAGCAGCATTTCCTGTAAAACTTCACTTATCAAATCATAAGCCTTTATAATTTTTGGATTTGAAATGGAATAAAAAATATTATTCCCTTCCCGACGAGTTGAAACCACACCCTTAGACCTCAATATTGCAAGGTGCTGAGAGAGATTTGCCTGAGATATCCCTGTCCTGTTCACCAACTCTGTAACCGACATTTCCCCGTCTCTGATTATGTCAAGTATTGCCTGTCTGTTTGGATTTGAAAGGGTTTTGCAGATATCTGCATGCAAGTTATAAAAGCTGTCTTTTTCCATAATGACCTCTAAATTAAAAATGATAAAACTGATTGATGAGTCATATATCTATATAACAATATTAATATATGTTTATAAATTATAATTTTAATAGCTTTTTGTCAAGATATTTCATAAGAACTTGTTTTTGGATCTCCCAAGTATCAAGCATAATCACCAGTTTTTATTTATATGTATATTTTTGGGACTCTACAATTCCCAACTCATCTTTGCGGTCAAGCAGGCAGCTCTTTTTGAATGATGTGTATAAAATATCAATTGGTGACTTCAAAAATATCTTCAATGTGTTTGTAAAAACTAAACTGAAGTTTGATTAAAAATCCTCTTGAACCTGAGATACATAGCTTTCCACTTTTAATTCTGTTTGCCTGGCTATAAGATCAAAATGTAGATCAGCATGCAGAAGTATGGCTTTTGATTGAATTGCAGCTGATGCTATTAATATATCTGTACAAGGAAAAGTCAAACCTTTTCTTTTAAGATCGAAAGCTAATTGACCTGCCGTTTCCCATAATTTAGCATCAGTAGAAATCTCATAAAGTGCATCAAGTCGATTTTTTAAACAATCGAATTCTCCTTTTGTTTTTACACCGCTTAAAATCTCGAGTTTGATCATACCAAAGGTAAAAACAACATCTATTTCTAAAAGGTGGTCTATCCTATCCTTTAATGGTATAAAAGGATTTTTTCTTAAAGCAAATATCCAGGCTGAAGTATCTACCAGAACCATCTATTCATCCTTTCTTAATTCATCAAGCTTTTCCAGGGTTAAATCTAAATCAAACGTACCCAATTCTTTACGCAAAGCCTCAACATTCTTTTTATGTACAAGTTCCTTCAGCCCCTTTTCGATAGCCTCCTTTTTGCTTTTCGATTTAGTAACCTCGATGGCAGCCTTTAAAAGTTTATCATCAATTATTACTGTAGTCTTACTCATAAATTACTCCATTTTTATACATATTTTAGTTACATATTAATAATACATAAAATCTGTGAACTGTCAAATTCATATTCATAGGTAGCGTGTAATACCTGGTGGGAGTTTGAGTTGTCATAATTGGCTCCGTGATTTATAAGAACTTGTTTTTGGGTCTCCCCGAGTATAAATAAGGTATTTGCTTAAAACTTATGCATTCTAAATAAAAAAACAGGGTATTTTGGGTAAAAAATCAGTAACAATATTTCCGGTAGTAATCCTCATATCC
>JAHILC010000094.1 GCA_018897225.1 Actinomycetota bacterium | reverse complement strand
TTTGTAAAATATGAAAAGGAATTTGCAAGGATAATTGAAAAAGAGCTCGTATTTCCAGCTCATGAATACGTCCTTAAATGCTCTCATATTTTCAACTTGCTGGATGCAAGGGAAGCAATCAGTGTTTCAGAAAGGACATCATATATTGCAAGAGTAAGAAATCTTGCAAAAGCTCTTTGCTGCGCATACCTTGCACAAAGGGAAAAGTTGGGCTTTCCGCTTTTAAAAACAAAATAGATTTTAAATATTTTATGGGAAACTATGGGTAAGAACTTATTATTTGAAATTGGAACCGAAGAGCTGCCTTCATCATGCCTGATTGAAGGTATCAGGAACTTAAAAACACTGCTGGAAGAAAAACTAACCGGCAGCAGACTAAGCTTTGACCAGGTCAGCACGTATGGCACTCCAAGAAGGCTTGTAGCTTTTGTTAAAGATCTTGGCCAATTACAACAAACACAGGAAAAAATAATAATGGGCCCTCCAAGAAGTATAGCCTTTGACAGCAGCGGCAAGCCTACCAGCGCAGCTGTGGGTTTTGCAAAGAGTTTAAATGTTGGTGTTAAGGACCTGCAGCCTATCGAAACAGAAAGAGGCATTTATTTAACCGTAAAAGTAGTAAAAGAAGGCAAGCAAACTGAAAAAATACTGCCGGAAGTTTTAAAAGATGTAATAACTTCAATGACTTTCAACAAGCAGATGACCTGGGGAGATTATAGCATAAGATTTGCACGTCCAATCAGATGGATAGTTGCAATATATGACAAAGAGACCATAAATTTTAGTATTGAAAACCTGACCTCCTCAAACAAGACATTCGGCCACAGGACTTTAAATGCCGAACCCGTGATAATCGGCAGCGCTGATGATATTAATTCTTATATTGAACTACTTCAAGGTTTCAATGTAGTGCTGGACAGCCAAAAAAGGAAACAACTAATACTTGCTGAGATAAAAAAGCTTGAGGAAGGCCAGTGGAAAAATAATTTCAAGGTTGTACTTGATGAAGGGCTTCTCGGAGAAGTGGTAAACCTTGTTGAAATACCCAATGTGCTTGTGGGCAATTTCCCCAAAGAATTTCTTTATATCCCTAAAGAAATACTTATTAAAGCTATCCAGCATCATCAAAGATATTTTGCGACAGTTGATAAAGCTGGCAATGTTACAACACGTTTCATAGTGATCCAGAATGGAATTTCAGATAAAAAAGGTGAAATAACTAAAGGCAACGAGAGGGTTCTTCGTGCAAGGTTAAGCGATGCAAGGTTCTTTTACGAAGAAGATAAAAAAAGCAGCTTTGAAGCCTGGCATGAAAAACTCAAAGGAGTTATTTTTTATTCCAAGCTGGGAACACTTTATGAAAAATCCATGCGACTTGAGGATATATGCATTTTCATAGCTGAAGATCTGGATTCTAAAGGTATTTTAAAAAAAGGAGCAATTTCTGCTGATTTGATAAGAGCAAGCATGCTTTGCAAGTGCGATCTTGTTACCAATATGGTTGTTGAATTTCCAGAGCTTCAGGGTCTTGTTGGAAGTGAATATGCAAAAGAGAAAGGCGAAAAAGCAGATGCTGCCAGTGCAATATTTGAACATTACCTACCCAGGGTTGCGCAAGACATATTACCGGATACTGATACAGGTGCTATCCTGTCAATTGCTGATAAGATAGATACAATTGCCGGAATGTTTTTAGCTGGCAGTCTCCCTTCAGGATCAGAAGATCCCTTTGCGCTCAGGAGAAAAGCTTCAGGTATAATTCTTACAGCGCTTAAAAAGGGTTACGATATTGATCTTTTAAAATTAGCTGCTGACAGCATAGACTTGTACCTTGAAAAATTCAGTTTCAACAATATTGACAGGGTAAAAATAATTGGCGATGTGGTTGAATTCATTACCGCCAGGTATAAATTTCAACTGGAAAAACGAAATAAGAGAACTGACATACTGGATGCTATACTTGGGGCAAATTGCTTTGCGATTATTGATATTGACTTGCGCTACAAAGCTATAGAGAATTATCTAAGTACTGAAAATATTGAGAAACTTTCAGCTCCAATGATCAGGTGCAAGAACATTATAAAGGGGCGGAAGTTTTCAGAAATCCAACCGGCGCTTCTCTCTGATGAATTTGAAAAAGATCTTTTCAACCAGATTAATAATAAGAGCAAGATTATAAAACGACATATGGGTGAGGGAAAATACTACGACGCTCTTGCAGAACTTACAGAGTTCGGTAACTCAATTAATATTTTTTTTGACAAGGTGCTGGTCATGGATAATGACGAGAATATAAGAACTAACAGGATAAACCTTGTGAAAGAAAGTTCCTCTTTGTACCTCTTATTTGCTGATTTTTCAAAAGTTGTTTAACTTTTTACTTTTTTTTGTTATCATTAAAAATTCGCTTTTCCTTTCAGTCTTTGTTTGCAAAGCGAAATTCATTTAAGTAAGGCTAACTGACCAGGTTAATTACTAAATGGCTGAATATTAAAATATTTAAGTATTTGAATTTACAGGAGGTAAATTATTAATGGCTGATAAACAATACGTATACTTTTTTGGCGAGGGCACCAGAGATATGAAAAAACTTTTAGGCGGCAAGGGCGCAGATTTGTCTGAAATGACAAATATAGGGCTGCCTGTTCCACCAGGTTTTACCATAACAACAGAGACTTGCATTCTGTTTAATGAATTGGGCAAAAAATATCCAGACGGCCTTGAAAAACAGATAGATGAAAATCTCAAAAATCTAGAAGATAAAACGGGAATGAGATTTAAAGATAAGAAAAGCCCGCTTTTAGTTTCGGTAAGATCGGGAGCTGCTGTTTCCATGCCAGGAATGATGGATACCGTTTTAAATCTTGGCCTTAATGACGAAACGGTAATGACTTTGATCCAAAAATCCGGAAACGAACGGTTTGGCTGGGACTCTTACAGAAGATTTATCCAGATGTTTGGAAATGTAGTAATGGGGGTCGCCCACGATAAATTTGAGCATGCAATTCATGCAAAAAAGACAGAAAAAAATGCTAAGGTTGATACAGATCTTAGCGCAAGTGATTTAAAAGAGCTTGTTGATGACTATAAAAAAATAATTAAAGATGAAAAAGGCACAAGTTTTCCGCAGGATCCAAAAACACAGCTAAAAATGGCTATCGATGCTGTTTTTGATTCGTGGAACAACAAGAGAGCAATAACATATCGCAATCTTAATGGTATCCCTCATGATTTGGGCACGGGAGTAAATGTCCAGACTATGGTTTTTGGAAACATGGGTAATCACTCAGGTACGGGTGTTGCATTCAGCAGAAGCCCTTCAACAGGGGAAAATAAGGAATATGGCGAGTATCTTATAAATGCACAGGGTGAAGACGTTGTTGCGGGAACCAGGACACCACAGTCAATTTCAAAATTAAAAGATGAAATGCCTGCAATTTACGATCAATTAATTGATATATTCAAGAAGCTCGAAAATCATTATAAAGATATGCAGGACATGGAGTTCACTTTTCAGGAAGGCAGGCTTTTCATGCTGCAGACCAGAACAGGGAAAAGGACAGCCGCAGCCGCACTGCAGATTGCTGTTGATATGGTAAATGAAGGCTTGATTGATAAAAAAACTGCTGTTATGAGAGTTGAACCTGCACAGATTGACCAGCTCCTTCACAAACAGCTTGATAAAAAAGCGCAAGATATAGCTCAGTTGATAGCAAAAGGACTTCCGGCATCTCCGGGCGCAGCAGTTGGCATGGTTGTATTCCATGCAGACGATGCAGTCGAAGAAGCAAAAAAAGGTAAAAAAGTAATTCTTGTAAGAACAGAGACATCACCCGAAGATATTGAAGGCATGGCAACTGCCCAAGGCATACTTACTGCAAGAGGCGGCATGACATCACATGCTGCAGTTGTTGCAAGAGGCATGGGCAAGAGCTGTGTTGCGGGATGTGAAGAAATAAGAGTTTTTGAAAGAAAAGAATATTTCACAGCAAAAGATATAAAAGTAAACAAAGGAGACTGGATAACCCTTGACGGAAGTACCGGACAGGTATATTTAGGCCAGATTCCTGTTGTTGACGCTGAGCTTTCAGGAAATTTTGGAATATTCATGAAATGGGTCGATGAATTCAGGAAACTTGGTGTCAGGGCTAATGCAGATACCCCAAAAGATTCAGAAGTTGCATTAAAATTCGGTGCAGAGGGAATTGGCCTCTGCAGAACAGAGCATATGTTCTTTGAAGCATCACGAATAAAAGCCGTTAGAAAAATGATTGTTGCAAGAAATGAAAAGGATAGAAGAGATGCTTTGATGACCCTGCTGCCTTTCCAGAAACAAGATTTCATCGAGATATTCGAAGTTATGCAAGGCCTTCCTGTTACAATAAGATTGCTCGATCCTCCACTTCATGAATTCCTGCCGACCGATGATTCTGATATTGAAGAACTCGCAAAAGAGCTTGGGCTTGAATTTGATGAGCTGAAAAACACAATAAATTCACTTCATGAGATAAATCCGATGATGGGACACAGAGGTTGCAGGCTTCCAATTACATATCCCGAAATTCTTGAAATGCAGACGAGAGCAATAATTGAAGCAGCAATCGAGCTTACAAAGAAAGGTATAATAGTTAAACCTGAAATCATGATTCCTGTAGTTGGAATAGCCAATGAAGTTAAACTTTTAAAGGGGCAGATTGTTGAGATTTCAGATGAGCTCATAAAGAAAAATAATGTCAAGCTTGAATACAAAGTTGGAACAATGATAGAAGTTCCAAGAGCTTGCCTTATTGCGGACGAAATTGCTGTAGAAGCAGAATTCTTCAGCTTCGGAACAAACGACCTGACACAGCTAACATTTGGATTTTCAAGGGATGATTCAGGGAAGTTCCTGCCAGAATATATCAACAAAGGAATACTTGAGAAAGACCCGTTTGCAACACTTGACAGGGATGGTGTCGGGGAACTGGTAAAACTTGCAGTCCAAAAGGGTAGAAAGACCAGAAGCAATCTTAAGATTGGAATCTGCGGAGAGCATGGGGGAGACCCATCTTCAGTCCAATTCTGCCATATAATTGGTATGGATTATGTGAGCTGCTCGCCCTTCAGGGTTCCAATTGCAAGGCTTGCAGCAGC
>JAHILC010000093.1 GCA_018897225.1 Actinomycetota bacterium | reverse complement strand
TCGATAATACCTTTTCCGGAAGATAGAAAAAAAATTGATATCGGTGATTTTTATTCTGACTTTACAAAAATTAAAAACGAGCTTGGATGGAAACCTGAAGTTTTGCTGCGGGAAGGCCTGCAAAAAACATTTGAGTATTATAAGAAATATCAGGGATACTACTTCTAAAAAAAATAATTTACTATAATTATTGACATCATGATAACACTTATGCTATTATGTAATCATTAATATTTTAATTTTTTAATTTAATCAGGTTTATGAAATGAAAAGGACTCAAATACAACTAACTAATAAGCAGTACAAATTATTAAAAGAACTTTCTGCAGAAAAAGATATCTCAATGGCAGAAGTAATAAGGGAAGCCTTTTCTTTTTATTCATCTTCAACTGTTACAATTGCTCACGATGCAAGGATACGAGATGCCTTAAGTATAATAGGAAAATATAATTCAGGTAAGAAAGATATTTCTATAAAGCATGACGAGTATTTAGAGAAGGCATTTAAAGAAGAGGGCCAGTAAAAGAAATGAGTATATTTATTGATACCTGTGCTTTTATAGCTTTAATTAATCATGATGATGAGTTTCATTATAGATCATCGGATTTGTTTATAAAAGCAACCGAAGCTGATGAAAAGTTCTTTACTTCAAATTACGTGATTCTTGAAACAATATTTTTGTTGCAAAGAGAAATCGGTATACCTGCAGTAAATGATTTCAGAAAACTTATGCTGCCGCTTGTAAACATAATATGGGTAGATGAAAAAATTAATAATGATTGCTTAAATAATCTGATAGCAGCAGAAAAAAGAAAAATAAGCCTCACTGATTATTCAAGTTTTTATATTTTAGACAGTTTCAAAATTGGCAGGGTTTTTACCTTCGATAAACATTTTAAAAAAAAAGGTTATCAAATTTTAGAATAAATTTTTCTAATTTAACTTTAAGCTATGAAAGTACCATTTGGAGATCTATCAAGACAGTATAAAAAATATAAAAAAGAATTTAACAGCATAATTTCTGGGGTTTTTGAAAAGGGAAGCTTTATCCTTGGAGAAAATCTTAAGTCTTTTGAGAAGAATTTTGCCGGATACCTTGAAGCGAACTATGCGGTTGGCGTAGCAAATGGGACGGAAGCCCTTTTTCTTGCCCTGAAGGCGATTGGGGTAGGAAATGGCGATGAAGTTATCACAGTCTCAAATACTGCAGTTCCGACCATTTCTGCAATAGATGCTACGGGGGCAAAACCGGTTTTCGTTGATATTGAAGAAAACACTTTCAATATTGACCCGTCAAAGATTGAGTCTGCAATAACTTCAAAAACAAAAGCAATTATCCCGGTGCATCTTTATGGCAATCCCTGCAATATGGAAAAGATTGACAGCATAGCCGGCAGATATAACCTCAAAATAATTGAAGATTGCGCACAGGCGCATGGAGCAGAATATAAAGGTAAAAAGGTCGGGACTTTTGGGGACTGTGGAGCTTTCAGTTTTTACCCTTCCAAAAATCTGGGCGCAAACGGGGACGGAGGAATGGTTGTTACAAACAGCGGGGAACTTGCAGAAAAAATAAGGCTTTTAAGAAATTATGGATTTGCAGACAGATACAACAGCATATTAAGAGGCTATAACAGCCGCCTTGATGAAATCCAGGCAGCTCTTCTTGACTTTAAACTGGCAAGACTGGATGAATGGAACAAAAGAAGGCGCCAAATTGCAGACAGGTATATGAGTGAATTAGTCAAGCTTCCAATTATAATTCCGTCAGTTTTCCCTGAACACAAGCATGTATTTCACCTTTTTGTAGTCAGGGTAAGCCAAAGACAAAAATTTCTTGAATTTATGTCAGGTAATGGCATAAATATTATAATTCATTATCCCATCCCCATTCATTTGCAGCCTGCCTATGAATTTTTAAACTATAAAAGAGAGGACTTTCCTGTAACTGAAAAGGTGTCTGAAGAAATAATGTCCCTTCCTATTTACCCCGAGCTTGAAGAAAAAGAAATAAGCTATATAATTGCAAAAATAATTAATTATTTTAGAAAATAGCTAGGGGGAGGATTTATGGCTAAAAACGAAGAATCTCTTCGTTCCCAGAAAAAAGAATATATTCGGTGGATTACAATACCCACATCTGTAGTTATAATCTTTATATTGGCTGCTGTTGGATATTACTATTACTTTTTTCATTATTTAAAAGCAAACCTGAGTGATATAAATTTCAACAAAATTACACAAAGCATAGGCTCTGAAGTCAAACC
>JAHILC010000092.1 GCA_018897225.1 Actinomycetota bacterium | reverse complement strand
TTATCCTTTGTTAAACGAAATTTTAATTTTGTTGGTTTTCTCGTTGGTCGGATAAAAGAAGTTTTTCTGCGAAGACAAAGTCCGAGACTATCTGTGCGAAGCACCAAGGCGGCTCACTTATTATTTACAACAATTTCTACAAGAAAGGTTTATAAATATAGGATTAATACAAGGAAATATGACTGAACAAAAAGTTGCACCACAAATAGAATTTGAATCTTTAGATGATTTTATTAAAGGTCAGAATAATTATTATGCTTACTTTCTGGATGATTCTGAATGGGGAATCAACTATAGAGAAAGACCTCCATTTAAAAGATTTCAAGAATCTCATCCAGAAATGGAAAGAGAAGTAACTGGTGCAACTGTTCAAGCAGTAAGAGCTAATCCGAGACAAAAACTACCATATAAACAATTATGGGGAACATACAAAATTATGTCGGATTTAGTTTTTGTCGATGATAAATATGTAATGCGAGATGGTAAGCCAGATAAGTATTTCTTGATTAGATAAAAGCCGACCCTTTCTATATTTAGCCAATTTTTTTATTGAGTTTAATCGCTGTTAGTTTTCCCGAACGTAGTGAGAGTGCAGCGTGGCATGGAGCGTAGCGGAGAGAATCGAAAGAAAAACAGGATTTAGCATAACCTTTAAATAATTATATCTAATCCTATTTTTTATGATATCAATTGTTGTAGGGATGTCTTATGGAGAGTTGAAAAAACCTTATACTGATCCTTCTTTATTAGAGGAAGATTTAGAAAAATTATACAACAGAATAAACGTTCAAAAGCCTCTTCTTTTTGAAACTGCGGCAGGGTTAGGGAAGATTCTATCTGAATCTTATCAGAAAGGTGAAGCAGAAGTTGAAATCTATGGGGCATGGGAGGCACGTTGTGTTGCCGCTGCCATATATTTTAGCCTTAGTACTGGGTTAAATGTAAAAGCCGTAAAAGAACTAATCTTTAAACACCCTAATGATGAAAAAGATTTGGTACATGCTGTTGAAGAGTTTGCTTGGAATGGGAATTTTAAAAAATCTTACAGTGTGAAGGAAGATGACCTACATTATTATTTTCTTTTAGACTAGAAGCATGAGGTTTTTCTTTCGATTGAAACTAATTCCTGTTAGTTTCTTTTCCCATACGCAGTGTGGGAAAATTTCGTCCGAAAAGTTTTTTTGGGAGCGTTCTTTCCAGCGAACAAAGTGAGCAATCTAGAACAAGAATTAAAGGGCATACTCAACTATTAAAGCATTTCTTGCATATGCCTCTAACTTCAATCTGAAAACTGGTTATTGATCCTGGAATCTTATCTTTTAAGAAATCTAGTGAGTTAATATCAAAGTGTATTGTTTGTCCAGTTTCTTCGCAAATAAAGTGACAATGGCTTTTCTTTTCTTTAGAGTATATCAATTTATTATCACAAGTGTAGGAATAGATATTCCCTAATTTTCTTAATCTTTTAAGGAATCTGTATATTGTAGCTAAGCTAGTTTTATTATCATTTTTTTTAACTTTGTCATAAAGCTCTTCAGCAGTAAAGAAGGTCTTGAATTTATCAATCCCTTCTTGGATTTGCTCTTTTTGTTTAGTTTTTCTTGTTTTCATTCTTATTGAGAATGAGAGTCAGTAACATATATAAATATTGTGATTATTTAAGATAAAAGGGTGATGTTTATGAAAATAAAATATTTAATAATAATAGGAATTCTGATATTAGCTGTATTTCTAGTTGGCTGCCAAAGAGGAGTAATAACACAAAATAAAGATAAATTAGATGTTATTGTTAGCATTCTGCCGCAAAAGGCATTTGTAAAGGCAATTGGAGGAGAGCATGTAAATGTAAAAGAATTGATTCCGCCAGGTGGAAGTCCAGCAACGTATGAGCCAAAACCAAGCGACTTAGCAAATGTTGAAAAAGCTGATATTTACTTTAGACTAGGGCATATTCCATTTGAGAAGTCTCATGCTGATAAATTTGCAAGCCTGAATCCAAACATGAAGATAGTGGATACTTCAGTAAACGTTGAGTTAAGACATTTTGGAGAACATGGGGAGGAGATACATGAAGAAGAACATCATCATGAAGGAGTTGATCCACATGTCTGGCTTTCTCCAATGCAAGTTAAAAAACAGGTTGATGTAATTGCAAATACACTTTCAGAAATTGACCCAGATAATTTTGCTGAATATATGAAAAATGCAAAAGATTTCAAGAAAGAATTGGATGATCTGCACAATGAATTGGAATTAAAATTCAAGGAATTAAAGACAGACAAATTGATGGTCTTTCATCCAGCATGGGGTTATTTTGCCGATGAATTTAGCTTAGAGCAAATAGCAATAGAGCAAGACGGAAAAGAACCAACAGCAAAGCAGTTGCAACATTTGATTGATGAAGCAAGAGAAGAAAATATTAAAGTTATCTTTATTCAGTCCCAATTTAACAAGGAAATTGCTGAGTCTATTGCAGATGAGATTGATGCTGTAGTGGTTTCTATCAATCCTTTGTCTGATGATTACATAAATAATCTTAGAAATGTAGCAACGACAATCACAGAACATTTAAATTAAGAATTGATATGCTAATTAAGATGAAACGAAGAGAGATAATTAAGTTAGAAAATATTTCATTTAGCTATGATCAGGAAGAATTTCTTAAAAATATTAGCCTTTCAATATACAAAGATGATTTTTTAGGAATAATCGGGCCAAATGGTGGCGGCAAAACAACCCTCTTAAAATTAATTCTGGGATTATTGAAACCTAAAAAAGGAAAAATAACAGTTTTTGGAGATACTCCTAAAGTAAGTAGGGAATCGATAGGTTATCTTTCCCAATTCAAAGATATTGATTTTGATTTTCCAATAACGGCTCTTGAGATTGTAACGCTAAGCAGAGTAGGAAAAAATCTGTTTAAGCAATATAGTAAACAAGATAGGCAAGCATCTGAAAAAGCACTTAAAAGCTTAGGAATCTGGAATTTAAGGAATAAAAAACTTAATGAACTTTCAGGAGGAGAGAAACAGAGAGTTTTTGTTGCAAGAGCATTGGCTAATAACCCAAAAATTCTTCTTTTGGATGAGCCAATGTCTAATCTTGATATCCATATTCAAGAGGAGTTCTATAAGATATTGAAAGAGTTAAATAAAAAAATTGCTATTGTCATTGTTGACCATGATTTAGAGATGGTTTCAAAATATGCAAAAGAGGTTGTTTGCGTCAACAAATGCAATACTCATGCAATTAGATATCATGAAGTTAATAAAATCAAGATGAAGGAGATGTGCCATGCTTGAAGCTTTACAATATCAATTCTTCCAGAATGCTTTGATTATTGCAATACTTGCATCTCTCGCAGCAGGAATAATTGGAACTTATATTGTAATTAAGAGAATGTCTTTAATCTCAGGAAGCATAGCCCATGCTGCATTTGGAGGTCTCGGAATAAGCTATTTTCTTAATGCAAATCCGCTTATTGGAGGAGTAATTTTTAGCTTAGTTTCTGCTGTAAGCATTGCAATTTTCAGAAAAAAAGCAAGAAATAGATTAGATACTTTGCTAAGTTTTTTATGGGCAACTGGAATGGCTATAGGCTTGGTGTTTATCTTTTTGACTCCTGGCTATGCAACAGACTTGTTTACTTACCTATTCGGAAATATCCTGCTTGTTTCAAAGATGGATCTCATAATGATTGGGATATTGGATATTGTAATTTTAGCCACTGTATTTTTAATGTATAATTCCTTTCTTTCAGTTACCTTTGATGAAGAATATTCTGAAACAAGGAATATGCCTGTTACACTTGTAAATATAATACTTTTTGCGTTGATAGCATTGACAATTGTTGCTACTATAATAGTTGTTGGAGTAGTTTTGATGATAGCAATTCTTACTATTCCTGCTGCAACTGCACAACTTTTCCATAAGACTGTTAA
>JAHILC010000091.1 GCA_018897225.1 Actinomycetota bacterium | reverse complement strand
TTGTTTAATGATTTTATTGAAAAAACAGTATTTTTTTCCCTTATCCTGTTGATGTGCTTTTTGCCGGAAAAATATGGAGTTTTCTGCCTGAAAAGCTCTTTTTCCCGGGTACATAATTCATCAAAATAATATTCTGTTTCAAGCGTTTGGCAAAAACCTTCAAGAAGGTTATTTATTATTTCAGCTCTGGAAGGGCAGTAACCCAGTTCCCGGCTAAGCCATGTCACCCTTTCTTTCAGGGAATTTATTTCATTGTATTTGAGCTTTTCTACCGGCACTCTCAGGGCTCGAAGCATGATTTCGAGATCTATATCGATAAGAAGTGTTCCCTGGAACATGAAGCACCTTTTAATGGAGGTGCCGCCTGAGCCTGATATTTTCCTTCCATCAATTTCAATATCATTTCTCGGCCTGAAACTTGAGTTCAGTCCGAATTTATTAATGCCGCTTGAAGCTGCCTGGCAGAATAACCTGTAGTAGTCTTCCATTTGCTTAATCTTTGAAGAAAAGCTTTCAGAAGATGCAAATATTTCCCATCCCACGTCCTTTGTATCCCAGTATAGGGCTCCGCCGCCCGTGATCCTTCGATTTATGTCTATGCCTTCCTGGCGGCAGTAGGATGTCCTCAGCTCACTTTCAACAGTCTGGAAATATCCGATAAGAGCACAATGGGGATCAAAGCTTAAGAACCTTATAGTATCTGGAATGGAATTTTCTTCACGGGCTTCAAGCAGCGCTTCATCAAGCGCCATATTTTCGGCTGCACTTAAAGCCTGCGTATCGACTATTCTTATTTTGGTTTTTCTGTTCAAAACTTTCCGTATCTTAAGTAAGTTTTTATTAAAAATAATTCCAAAAGTGCATGCATGTCTTTAAAATTGATGCCCGATAGTGTATAATCATCGCCAGTTTTTGTCAAACTTAAGGAGAAGTATTGAACAGCCCGGAATTTATTCAGACAAGTCTTGCAGCAGCCATTTCCCTCGGATTTGAGCCTGGAAGCTTCAAAGAGCCTGTCAGGCTTACCGGTCTCAATCTGCTTTTAACATATGAGAACGGCTGCATGGGAAAATGCGCTTATTGCGGAATTTCGGCAACAGGCCATAACAGCATAAACGCAGGAGCAAAATTGAGGTCAGAAGCAATAAACGGCATCACCTCCTGCATCGGTAAAGAATTTAAAAAGACATTTATCAGGGTAAAATGGCCGGTTTACAGGCTTGAAGATGTCCTTGATGCATTAAAATCCAGGCAGTATGATTTTGAAAGAGTTTGTCTTTCAATGATCACGCACAAGGATGCGCTAAGAGACACTCTGATCATAACAGAAAAAATAAAAAATTCGTGCCGTCTTCCGATTAGCCTTCTTATAACCCCCACGTTAATTAACTCACCGGAAATCTTAAAAAAGTACAGGCAGGCCGGAGCCGGAATGGCCGGTATAGCAATAGATACGTCAACACAGCAAATATTTGAAAAATACAGGGGCAGGGGAGTGGGCGGCCCTCATAAGTGGCAGAAATACTGGGAAGTCCTTAAATGGTCTGTTGAGGTTTTCGGCAAATACAGGGCTGGAATTCACCTGATTGCCGGCCTTGGTGAAACAGAAAAAGAAGCCGTCAATATAATTTATGATGCCCATGTCCTGGGTGCAAAAACTCATCTTTTCTCTTTTTATCCGGAAGCGCAAAGCGGACTGGAGAACCTGTCACCTCCTGAACTTATTTCCTATAGAAAGATCCAGATTGCAAGATATTTGATAAATGATGAAAATCTGGATATTTCAAAAATAAGCTTTGATCAGCAGGGCAGAATTGTTTCATTTGATTATGATATCGCCAAAACCCTGGAGCAAGGCTATGCATTTATGACTTCAGGCTGCCCGTGCAGTACAAACAGCAGCATAGCTGCCTGCAACAGGCCTTTTGCAAATGAAAGGCCATCTGAGCCATATAGGAATTATCCGTATCTTCCTTCTGAAGATGACAAAACGCTCATTGCGGGGCAGATTTCGGAAATTCTGCCTCTTAAGATTTAAACAAAAAAATAAGGTAAGCAATTGAATCCGGCATTTAATATAAATAAAGACCACCCGGGTGCAGAAAAGAAAGTTATATTTGCAGTCCCGGGATCCAAGGTCTATATAAGCAGGCATTACAGAAATAAACCCAATAGCTTTTTGAATATAAGCCTAACAGGGCATAATTGCGAACTTATGTGCAGCCACTGCAGGGCGCTTCTTCTTAAGGACATGATCGATATCGATTCCTGCAACGTTACCAAATCAAGTTCCGGCCAAAACCCGGATAACGAGGATCTTTATGAAAAAAACAGGATAATAAAAATCCTGGAAAAATACGGCAGCAATAATGTAAGAGGGTTGCTGATAAGCGGAGGATTTGATAAGGATGGAAAGCTGCCTCTTAATGATAGAATTTTAGGTGAAATTAGGCAAACCAGGGAGAAATTCGGCGAAAATATAAGGATTTTTCTGCATCTCGGTTTTGCAGATCCCGGGGTTGCAAAAGCTGTTTATGAATGCAGAATAGACAGAGTCCTTGTAAATGTTTTTTCTGACAGTCATGTAATTGGGGAAGTATATAACCTGAAGGGTTGCACACCAGAGATGTTTTACAATAATGTCAAATTCTTAAAGGAGTCCGGACTTAATGTCAGTCCTCATCTAATCATCGGTTTAAGTGATAACGGCATTGCTGGGGAATATGAATCCCTGAAAGCAATTTCAGAAATAGGCGTCAACTCCGTAGTATTTGCAATTGCTAAAAGAATCACTAAGTATCAGGAGTTCAAAGATTTAAAAATCAGGGCTCAAGATATTGTCAGTCTTTATGAGTATGCAAGAGAACTTATGCCTGATATACCGGTTACTATTGGCTGTGCAAGGCCGTCTGGTGAGGAATCTGAAAAAATGGAAATAGAGCTCTTGAGCAGGGGTATAAAGACTGACTATATCTT
>JAHILC010000090.1 GCA_018897225.1 Actinomycetota bacterium | reverse complement strand
TCTTCAATCTGAAAGTTTATTTCAATACTTGTTAAATTGATTTGATGGCAAAGAGGTATGAGTTCCCAATTTTTTTTGGCAGCATTAATGCCAGCAATTTTTGCTGCAGCCAGAACATCACCTTTTTGGATCTCATTTTTTTTGACCTTAGAAATTATTTCTTCATTTAGCAGAATGCAGCCGCTGGCAACAGCAGTTCTTAAGGATTCGTTTTTGTTTGAAATATCAACCATCTTAACTTTGCCAGTGCCTTCTACATGAGTTAATTCACTCATTTTATCCGTTATTTTGTCAGCCATTTTATCTTTTAACCTCCAATCCTGTTCATAAAATCTTTCAATTTAAAGTTGATTGGGCTTTTACCTTTATTATCATATCTGCAGCTGTCCTCCCTGTTTTCAGGTTTTGCTTTTACAAATTCAGCAATTTCAGCTTTTATATCAGCAGGGCAATAATTATCCCGTATCTTTTTCTTAATGTCATATTCCTCATCTGAAAACAAACAAAACCTTATTGTTCCATATGGAGTAAGCCTTATCCTGTTGCAGTAGCTGCAGTATTGTTTATCATTAATTATAAAACCAATAGAACCCCTGGCTTGCTTAAACTTGTAATAAAGCGCAGGTCCATTTCCTATCTTATCATTTACTGCATGATATCCGCCCATTTTTTTCATAACAGAAAAAATAGTGTCCACAGGATTAAAGTCTTGACTGGAGCTAACAGGCTTTAAATTATTAAACTCAAGGTTACTAATTACGCCTGTGCTGCTGCATTCTATAGTTTCTGAACTGCCATCGCCACCAGCAGGCTGCATCATCTCTATAAACCTTACATGCACAGGCTTATCTAAAGTCATTTCTGCAAAGCCCGCTATATCTTTTTCATCAAGAAGGTTGGTTATAACTACATTAATTTTAACTGATTTTATGCCAATATTAATTGAATTTGAAATAGCGCTTAACACCTGGTTTATTTCGCCCCCGCGGGTTATTTCTTTGTACTTTTGCCTGTCCAGTGTATCAAGACTTATGTTTATACCCTTTACTGGCATTTTATACAGTTCATCCAGATATTCATTCAGCAAAATACCGTTTGTCGTGATGGAAATGTCAGTAATTTTTTCAATTTTTTTTATTTGCTTTATTAAATCAATAATACCGTCTCTTACAAGAGGCTCTCCGCCTGTAATCCTTATTTTCCTTATCCCCGTTTCTGACAAAATACCGGCAGCTTTCAATATCTCTTCAAAGGTAAGCATTTCCTTCCTGTCTATAAGCTTGATGCCACCTGAAGGCATGCAATAAGTGCATCTCAGATTACACCTGTCTGTAACTGAAAGCCTTAAATAATCTATTTTTCTGTTAAAACTGTCTATCAGCATTTAATGCCCTCCCTGCCAGTATGTGAACTGAACTTGCTTTAACAGATGATAAAACTTTCTTTCTCGGTTCAAGACCCAACCTTTCAATGGAATTCTGTGTCACAAATGAAACAAGTTTAAACCCACAATCTATTTCAACTTTTTTAAAGATTCCAAGATCCTGTATTTCAGTAATCTCTCCCTTAAAAGAATTCATTGCTGAAGACAACCCGGGATTCATTTCAATGTTATACAAAATTACATCTTCAGGCCTTATTGCTACGGTGACTTTTGTCCCTTGGTCGGCTGATGCAGCAACTGCAAAGATATCGTTTTTACTGCCGTCAATCTTTATCCGGCACACATTATCCTTGCATTCAGCAACAATCCCTTCAATTAATGTTTCGACCCCAACAAATTTGGCAATAAATTCGCTTGCGGGTTTTCTGAAAACTTCATCTTTTAAACCAAACTGTTCTATCCTGCCTTCATTTATAACTGCTATGGAATCTGCAATTATCATCGCTTCGTTGCGGTCATGTGTCACATAAATGGTTGATCGTCCCGTAGCTCTAAGTATATCAAATAAGTCATTCCGCAATTCTTCTCTTGAAAGCTGGTCAATGTTTGCAAGCGGTTCATCAAGCAGTAAAAGTTTCGGCTCTAAAATAAGTGCGCGAGCAAGTGCGACCCTTTGCTGCTCGCCCCCCGAGAGGCTCTTAGGATTTCTTTTCAACAGATTCTTTATTTTTAATTTGTCGATAAGATAGTTAAATATTTCCTTGCTGCCTGATATTTTTTTACCTCTAAACTCCAGGCCCATCAGTATATTATTATAAACAGATGTGTTGAAAAGAAGAGGTTCCTGAAATACTGTGGACATTTCCTTCCTTACCATTATTTTATTGACACCATTTCCGGTAATCAGTTTATCATTGAAATAAATACTTCCACTGTCTGAGCTCTCTAATAAGTTTATGATCCTGATAAGTGTGGACTTACCGGAGCCGTTAGGGCCTATCATAACCAATATCTTATTTTCCTCAGTAAATAGACGATCAACTTTTAAGGAAAATCCACTGTTATACTTTTTTTCAAGCCCGATTATTTCCAGAATCTTTGATACCATGTCATGTTTTCCCTCTGTTGTATTAAAGTTAAAAAAATATTGACAATAAATGCTAAAATCAGAAGAATTATTACAAGGGCAATTGCAACATCAAAATTGCCCATTCTGACATTCTGGACTGTTGCCGTTGTCAGAACGCGCGTTTGTCCCTTAATATTGCCACCAACCATCATTACAGCGCCAACCTCGGATATCACGCCGCCAAAACCCGCCATAATAGCCGCAAGAGCTGGTAATTTGGCTTCCTTTAATAAAATCCACAAAACCTGAACCCTGTTAGCGCCGAGAGATAATGCCTGAAGTTTCAATTTAGGATTGACTTGCTGGACTGCAGCAAGTGTTACTCCTGCTATTATTGGCGATGCTATAAGCACCTGAGCAATTATCATTGCTGTGGGTGTATACATTATTCCCATAATCCCAAGTGGTCCGCTTCGCCAGAGCATTAGGCTTACAAAAAGACCTGCTGCAACAGGTGGCAAACCCATTCCGGTATTTATTATTGTTATTACAAATCTTTTACTTTTAAAATTATTCAGGCCTATCAGAAGCCCTATGGGAATTCCAAGAACCATTGATATGATTACTGCAATTCCTGAAACTTTTAAGGTCAGCAAAATTATTTCAAGTATTTCTTTATTTCCTGAAAATATCAGGATAAATGCACTTTTTATGCCTTGCCATATAAGTTCCATAATTAATCTCTTTTATTTATGTCTATTTTATAACATCAGGATAAAACAAAGGTTTGCCATATTTCGCAACACCAAATTCTTTTATAATCTTCTGCCCTTGCCCTCCAGTTATGAAATCTATGAAAGCTGTTGCGCCCTTGTAATTTATTTTAAGGTCAGGGTGCTTTTCTGGATTAACCGCAATAACACCATAGGGGTTATAAAGTGCCTTATCACCTTTCACAAGTTCAACCAGGCTGCTGCCCGGGCTGTATTTAATAGCAAACCAGGTTGCATTGTCCGTTAAAGTATATCCTTGTTTTTCCTGGGCAATTATTAGGGTCTCACCCATTCCCTGACCGGTTTCAATGTACCAATCTCCCGCAGGTTTGACTTGCGCTTTTTCCCATATAGATAATTCTTTTTTATGTGTTCCCGAATCATCGTCACGGGAAAGAAAAATACTCCCGCTGTCTGCAATTGCTTTAAATGCTTCTGTTGCTGATTCCATGCCTTTTATTTTTGCCGGGTCACTTTCAGGACCAACGATTATGAAATCATTGTGCATTACATCCTTTCTGTTAATACCATAACCATCAGCAACAAATTGATCTTCGGCTTTTCTTGAATGAACAAGCAGCACGTCAACCTCGCCTTTTTCACCAAGCTTTATCGCTTCGCCCGAACCAACTGCAATGACTTTGACTTTATAGCCGCTAGCCTTCTCAAAGGCAGGGATAAGCTCGTCAAATAGCCCGCTGTCCTGGGTGCTTGTCGTTGATGCAAGTATGAGCTCTGCATCTTTTGTGCAGGCTGTTGCAGCCATAGAGCCGATGATTGCCAGAGCTGCAATGATAATTCCTGCAATTGCTTTTTTGGAGTTTCTCATCTTTTTAATTTCTTTTCACTTTATGTTTTTGTTTTTTAAATATTTTATTAGTGATAAATAGCCAGCAAAGTTTTATAAAATTCATCTATACTGTAATTGATTCATTTGGACATAAAAAAACCAGCAAAAGAAGATTTGCCGGCAATGCCGTTAATTAAAGGCTTTATAATAGCCATTTTAAAATCTCCTTTCCAAACACGGGAGGCTATTACGTTTCCATTTTAGCCCTATCGCTCCAAGTTCCCTGGCTTTTGCTTACAACTTGCATAGCTTTAGGAAAGTTGAGTCGGAGAAAAATATTTAATTTTTCAAAAAAAATAACTT
>JAHILC010000089.1 GCA_018897225.1 Actinomycetota bacterium | reverse complement strand
TCAAACTGTTAAAGGAAAAAAGTTTTATCTTCTGAACCTCCCTTTTTACCTGGCAAGTAATATAAATAAGTATCTGAGCTGGTTTTTAGAGGAAGGAATAAAATTATAATGAATGACCGATTAAATATTGATACCGAAGCTTGTAAAAAAATCATAATAGAATTTATAAGAAATTATGCAATCGAGCATAGAAGGAGCGGGGCAGTTATCGGATTTAGCGGTGGTATAGATTCTGCACTGGTTTTAAAATTTTGTGTTGAAGCTTTAGGCAGCAAAAATGTTCTGGCAGTTATTCTCCCCGAAAGGGATTCCAGTCCAGCAAATATCAAAGATGCAATAAGATTTGCCAAAGTTCTTGGCGTAAAATACATAATTAAAAAACTAACTCCGATTTTATCGCTAGCAGGTATTTACAGGCTTTACCCGCCATCATTTATTTTCAGCCGGAAGTTTATCGAAAGGTATACTCTTAAGAAGAGAGAATCAATTTCTAAAAGAACCGGCAAGGATTTATTTATTGCTAATATAGAAGGTGGAGAAGATAAAGAGCTTTGTAAAGGTATTGCCTATTACAGGATTAAGCACAGAATTAGAGCAACGATTTTATTTTATTATTCCGAGCTTAATAATTACTTACTTGCCGGATGCGCAAATAAATCGGAATGGCTCACAGGTTTTTTTGTAAAATATGGGGACAGTATAGCAGATATAATGCCGATAATTGATCTTTATAAAACACAAGTCTTCAAAATGGCAGGATATCTTGGAGTGCCTGACTATATTTTAAATAAAGCTCCCAGTCCTGATCTTATCCCGGGGCTTGATGATGAAGACGCTCTTGGCATAACCTACAAGAATCTGGATCTTGTGCTTGAAAGCCTGGAACAAGGTTATTCAAAAGAAAAAATAATGGAAATTTCGGGGACTTGCGATAATGATATAGAGAGAGTATTGGAGATGATTAATAAATCCGAAGTGTTGAGAACAAATCCAATATTTTTAAAAATGAATTTAAAGAGGATAATTTAAAAACGGATTGCTTGATTGCATAAGCATAAATTAACTCAAGTTGTGCCTATTTTCAATTAATAACAATCAATTCTGCAATTTTCTTTATATGTTCAGGCGTGCTTCCGCAGCAGCCACCGATTATTGAAGGCTTGAATTTTAAGATTTCTTTAAAGTTTTCAGCCATGATTTCTGGGGTTTCGTTAAATTTTGTTTTTCCATCTGAAATTACAGGCAGCCCTGCATTGGGTTGTATAATTAATCTTGCATCGGGATTTGCGTTCCTGATTTTTTCAACAATTTTTATCATTGCCTTTGAGCCCACACTGCAATTTGCACCGATAATATCACAGCCAGCATTAATTAATTCTTCGCCAAAAGCATCAGCCTTGTTACCCATAACAGTAACCCCGTTTTCCGTAAATGAAAGCGTACATGCAACTGTTATGCCATCGCTTACTTTTCTGGCAGCCTCTACTGCAGCCAGGGCTTCTTTCAAATCAATCATGGTTTCGATTAAAATTAAATCAGCTCCACTATCAATTAGGATGCTGGCTTGTTTTGAAAACGCATCAACAGCATCTTCAAATTTTAAATCACCATATGGTTCGAGCAACTTCCCCAAAGGACCCAGATTTCCTGCGATAAAGAGTTCTCTGCTGCTGCCAGTTTGAGATCTATAATTGCTAATTGCTTCTTTTGCCGCATTCACAGCATTAATATTTGCCTGCTCTAAATTAGCTGCAAGACCACAAGATTGGAGATTAATTGGGTTTGATCCAAATGAATTTGTCTGTATTATTTCAGAACCTGCGTGGAGGTATTTTAAGTGTATACCAGAAATTGCCTTTAAATCATCTTTATTAAGGTTTAAAAAATCAGGGCATGCTGTGTAACCCAGTTCCTGAAGAGTAGTCCCCATAGCGCCATCACTAAGTAGAATTCTTCTTTCAAGAATTTTGAAAAACTCTTGTTTATTTTTTACACTTGCACTCATTTTTAAAATAAGGCTTTTATTTGTTTCTTCTTGCCCAGCGGGTCTTTTTAAGCATTTTTTTATGCTTTTTCTT
>JAHILC010000088.1 GCA_018897225.1 Actinomycetota bacterium | reverse complement strand
GAAGATATAGATGAAGAAACAATTACTAATTCGTCTATCATTTATCTTGAAGGATATTTATGGGATAAGGATATTGCTAAAAAGGCAATTTTGAAAGCTATTGAATTAGCAAGAAGTACAGACTCAAGAGTAGCATTCACTCTTTCAGATAGCTTTTGTGTTATAAGGCATAGAGAAGAATTTTTAAATCTGGTTAACAATCATATTGATATTCTATTTGCAAATGAGCTAGAAATAGCGGCATTATTTGGCACTGATAATCTGGACTTTGCTATTGACAAATGCAAGCAGTCCAAAATCCTGGCTGTCATAACCCGATCTGAAAAAGGCTCTATAATTTTATTTGAGCATGAGATAACCTTGGTGGAGGCTGAAATAACAAAAGTCATAGATAGCACTGGAGCCGGAGACCTTTTTGCCGCAGGCTTTTTAAGCGGACTTATTAAAGGTAAAGATCTTTACTGCTGTGGAAAAATGGGTAGTATCCTGGCATCAGAAGTAATAAGCCATTATGGCGCCAGGCCTGAGTTGTCCCTTATCAAACTTCTAAAAGAAAAGGGTTTTTAAAATTTTTTTAAAAGGAGATTAATGAAAGATAAAAGCATAGCAGAAGTTGGTGTTTTTGGTGGGTCAGGTTTCTATAATTTCTTGAAAATAAAAGAAGAATTAAGTATAGATACTATATATGGCAAACCCTCTGACACAATTATAATTGGAGAACTCGAAGGCATAAATGTTGCTTTTCTTCCAAGACACGGCAGGGGGCACACTATACCTCCGCATAAAATTAACTACAGGGCAAATATTGCAGCAATGAAAAAACTTGGAGTGAGGCAAATATTCGGACCTTGCGCTGCAGGAAGCCTGCAGGCAAATATAAAGCCAGGGGATTTCGTTATCTGTGATCAGTTTGTTGACAGGACTAACTGCAGGATTGATACTTTTTATGATGGGCCTCACACTACTCATATTTCGACCGCTGATCCATATTGCCCTGGCTTAAGAGAAATTGTTATAAATGAAGCGAGAAGAATAGGCATAACATCATATTCCAAAGGAACTGTCGTTGTTATTCAAGGTCCAAGATTCAGCACAAAATCAGAGAGCAGGTTGTACTCCGGACAGGGTTGGGAAGTAATTAATATGACGCAATATCCTGAAGTTACCCTTGCCCGTGAAATGGAAATGTGTTATGTAAATATTTCACTTATTACTGATTATGATGTTGGCCTTGAAGGTCATCCAGGCATAAAATCTGTAACCAGCCAGGATGTAGTTAGGATTTTTAAAGATAACAATGAAAAATTAAGAGAACTTCTTTTTAAGGCTATTCCAAGAGTACCTGATAAAAGGCATTGCGTTTGCTCTAGCGCTCTTGAAGGCGCGGTCATAAGTTAGTTTTTAGATATGAACACATAATATTATTGATGATACTAAATAACAATTCTCATTAATTTGATTCTTGACAAGAAGAAGGTGGTGGATAGCCTTTGAAAACTAAAATCCTTATTGCCTGTGATAAATATAAGGGGAATTTAAGTGCACTAGAGGTCTGCAGCACAATCAAGGATGCAATATATGAAACTGCGCAATATTTAGGTGAAAAAGTGGACATAATAATCAGTCCTATGGCTGATGGCGGTGAGGGTACTGTTGAAACACTTGTCGAGAGTTTAAATGGTAAATTCGTCGATTTAAAAGTAACAGGACCGCTTGGAAACAAGGTTATTTCAAGGTTTGGAATAATAGGAAAAGAAACTGCAGTAATTGAAATGTCTGCTGCTTCAGGGTTATGGATGGTTCCAAAAGACAGGAGAAATCCTCTTAAAACAACTACTTATGGAACTGGTGAGTTAATAAAGAAAGCTCTGGAGATGAGATGCTCTAGAATTATAGTCGGAATAGGTGGGAGCGCAACAAACGATGCAGGTATGGGAATGGCTCAAGCGCTTGGGATCAGGTTTTATGACAGTAATAAAAATCTTCTTGGATTTGGTGGTAAAGAGCTCATCAAAATAAATAAAATCGATGCCAGCAGCTTAAATCCAATGGTTAATTCTGCAAAATTTGAGATTGCCTGTGATGTCGATAACCCGTTATTTGGGCCAAATGGCGCAGCTTATGTTTATGGTCCACAAAAAGGGGCAGACAATGAAATGGTTCAACTTCTGGATGAAGGTTTGCGGAATTTTTCTCGTGCAGTAAAAAGAAGCGTCGGTAAAGACATAAGTAGTATAAAAGGCACAGGAGCAGCAGGCGGCCTTGGGGCAGGACTGATAGTATTTTTGAATGCAAGTACCAAACCAGGGGCAGAGATTATTATAGAAGCAACAGATCTAAAAAGAAAAATGAAGGGAGCTGACCTTGTTATAACCGGGGAAGGCGCTATGGACAGCCAGACATTTTCAGGAAAGAGCTCATATGGGGTTGCCATGCTGGCAAAAAAACTCGGTATTCCAGTAATAACTATAAATGGCTCAAAAAATTTTAATATAAGTGATATTGATAAGGAAAAATTAAAACTTTTTAGCGGAAATTTTTCTACGGTAAACAAGCCAATGAGTTTAGAAGAGGCAGTTAAAAACGGCAGATTTCTGCTTGGTGAAGCGACAAGAGAGCTTATCCGTTTTTTTCTGGCAACCAGGCTAAAGCAATCAAGGCAGTAGCGCTAATCTGATAAAGAAACATAAGAATAACGGGAGGTAAAAATGAAGTTAGTTGGAAATGTTGAAATAAAAACTATTGATAAGATAAAAAGCGGTAAAGTAAGGGAAATGTTTTCATTTGAAGATAAAATTTTAATTGTAACAACAGACAGGATTTCAGCATTTGACTTCATACTTCCAACGCTGATTCCTTGTAAAGGCGCTGTACTTAATAAGATTTCAATATTTTGGTTTGATTATTTAAAAGATGTAATTGAGAACCATTTAATTGAAACTGATTTTGAAAAATTTCCTAAGATATTTAAAAAATATAAAGAAATTTTGCGAGAAAGATCAGTATTAGTAAAAAAGGCAAAGATTTATCCAATTGAATGCGTTGTAAGAGGATATATAACAGGTTCTGGATGGGAAGATTACAAAAAAGGCGGGAAAATTGGCAATGTAGATTTGCCATCAGGTTTAAAAATGTGCGACAAGCTGCCAGAACCGATTTTCACTCCTACGACTAAGGCCGAAGTGGGGCATGATTTATCAATAACATTACAAAAAGCTAAAAGAGTTTTTGGCTCAGATGTTATCCAGTTCTTAAAAGATAGGAGCATTGAACTATATCTAAAAGCCTCCAATTATGCCTACGAAAAAGGCATAATAATAGCTGATACCAAATTTGAATTTGGCGCCAGTGATGATGAAGTCATTCTTGTGGATGAAGTTCTAACGCCTGATTCATCCCGGTTCTGGCCGCTTGATGAATATGAACCTGGAAGGCAGCAGGTAAGCTTTGATAAGCAGTATGTCAGGGATTATCTTCTCAGCACTAATTGGGATAGAAATTCAACTCCTCCGAAATTACCTGAAGAAATAATTTTAAAAACAACCCAAAGGTATATTACTGCATATGAAAAACTGGTTGGAAAAAAATTTGATTTGAAATGAGAACTGGTGAAAATACATGTAATATTTACAAATCGTTTCGATAGCAAAGACATAGAAGAAGTTGATTTAAAGAATTGTGTCTGTGGAGTAATAGATACAATAAGGGCAACTTCAACAATTGCAACAATCCTTGGATGCGGTGGCAAGGAAGTAATTATTGCTGGAAATAAAAGACAGGCATTCATATTCAAAAAAATATTTAATGATTATATTTTATGTGGCGAAGAAGGCGGACTTCCTCCAAAGGGATTTGATTACGGCAATTCGCCCCTTGAAATATCAAGGCTGGATGTTAAAGATAAGGGATTTATATTAATGACCACTAATGGCACACAGTCGATTTTTAAGACAAGAGAATGCCCTGCAGTATTTGCATTATCTATTTTGAATATGAATTATACCGTTGATACCTTAATTGATTATGCGTTTAAGAATAAAAATGATCTTGCTTTGCTTTGTTCCGGAGAAAAAGGCAAAATAGCTTATGACGATGTTTATACGGCAGGTATTGCAGTAAAGTACCTTCTAACAAAACCATTAAGATTTGAATTCAGCGACAGCGCTAAATTAGCCATGACTGCTGCATTAACAGACAGCGATGTTATAAATGCTCTTGAGAAATCCTGCAGCGCAAATTCCTTAAGGAAGGTTTGCCCGGGGGAGGATATAGAATTTTGCAGCCAGTTAAATAAATTTAAAATAGCAGCAAGATTACATATTCTAAGTTCAAAAAATATTAAGGCTGCAGAGTCCTATAGAACATACTTGAAAAACAAAATAACAAAAACCACCTATAAAATCGATCAGTTATTTGTTGTAAGAAAATATGATACTAATATGACTACTTTCCGCTAGGTCCAAAATAAGCAGGACCTTCAAGCATAGAAACACCTTTTGACGAGAACCAGAAATTGTGTTCGGCAATATTGCTTCCTTCCATTACCGGATCTATCTGGATGACATAGGTACCTTCATTTTTGATGTCATTTATTAAAACATCAATTGTTACTGTTTCTCCAGGGTTTACCTCCTGCGGCAGTACGGATCTGGCTGTTCTGTCATAATCAACAAAATCAACATCCTGGCCGTAGTAATGGTATCCTATTCTTACCAGATTTGGCCTGTCAGTTCTCCATACAAAATCTGAAGTGTTTGTTATTTCAATTTTTATGATGTTATCCTTATCAGTGAGCATATAAGAAGGAATATATCCCTTTATTTCAGCGCCAATAATTGCATTCGTAAAATCGACTTCCTCTACCGGAGACGTTTCTTGCGCAATAGTATCGCCATTTGCATTTTCTTCATTGCCACTATAGCTTTCCTGGCTGGCGCCAACATCTGTTTTGACAGTCGTGCTCCCTCCGAGTATCGAAGAGCACGAAGTTGATGAAATGATTAAAAATGCTATGAGTATAAAAAATATAAAAGTAACTGCTATGACACTTAATGTCTTTGATTGTATCTTTTCTTTGTTATTTAATTTTAACATTTTAACCTTTCATATT
>JAHILC010000087.1 GCA_018897225.1 Actinomycetota bacterium | reverse complement strand
TATGAAAAAGCCCAGCGTGTAAGGACCCTTATTATTGAAGATTTCAGGAAGGCTTTCGAAAAATACGATGTGCTTATTTCGCCAACATCTCCCACGACTGCTTTTAAAATTGGTGAAAAAATTGAAGACCCACTGACGATGTATTTATCCGATATCTGTACAATTCCGGTAAATCTTGCGGGCCTGCCTGCAATTTCAATACCGAGCGGGCTTTCAAAGGACAATCTCCCAATGGGCCTGCAGATAATCGGTAATATTTTAAGGGAAGATAATATTTTCAGGGCTGCTTACAGCCTGGAAAAAGCACTTGGATTTAATAAGATTCCTGAAGGGTTATAGTTAAATATTAGAATGAACCAGCAAAAAGATACTTATAAAAAAATTGATAGCAAATATGAAACTGTCATTGGGCTTGAGACCCACGTGGAGCTTTCCACAGCTACTAAAATGTTCTGCGGCTGCAAGCTTTCTTTTGGGGCTGATCCCAACACATGCACATGCCCTGTCTGTCTTGGGCATCCCGGAACACTTCCTGTTATTAATAAAAAGGCTATAGATTATGCTATCAAAATTGCCCTTGCATTAAACTGCACGACCAATAATTATTCAATATTTCACAGGAAAAATTATTTTTATCCCGATATGCCGAAGAATTACCAGATATCCCAGTATGATTTACCAATCAGCAGCAGGGGATATCTTGATGTTGATATGGGCGATTATATCAGGAGAGTTGGAATTACCAGGGTTCATCTTGAAGAAGATACAGGCAAGCTTATCCATACGGGTACTTCGGGAAGAATCAGCGAATCTGCAGCCAGTATTGTTGATTTCAACCGTGCCGGCACGCCGCTTATCGAAATAGTCACAGAACCTGATATTGGTTCGCCTGCAGAAGCAAAGGAGTACCTTATCAGCTTGCGTAATTTGCTTCTATATCTTGATGTTAGCGACTGCAGCATGGAGGAAGGGAGTCTGCGATGCGATGCTAATGTTTCAGTCAAGCTCGCAGGAACTGAAGGTCTCGGAACAAAAGCGGAGATTAAAAACATGAACTCCTTTAAATTCTTGCAAAAAGGGCTTGAATATGAGGTTGCAAGGCAGGTTGAACTTTTAGAATCAGGCAAGAAAGTGATTCAGCAAACCAGGCACTATGACCACATTACTGATTCGACAAAAGCTCTGCGCTCAAAGGAAGAGGCTCACGATTACAGGTATTTCCCTGAGCCCGATCTTGTTCCAATGCATATTGAGGAAAGTACCGTAAAGGAAATAAGGGCTGCAATTCCGGAGCTTCCTTTTGAAAAAACCGCAAGGTTTGTCTCCCAATTTGGAATTTCAATTTATGACTGCAGGTTTCTGGTTGCAGACAGGAATCTGGCAGAATATTTTGAAAAATGCTGCGCTCTTTATAGCAATGCAAAGACCGTGGCCAACTGGCTGATGGGTGATTTTAGCGCACTTTTAAACAAAGAAGGTATTTTAATAAGTGCATCAAAAATAACACCCGAAAAGCTCACCTGTATGCTGGAGATGATTGACAGCGGTAAAATAAGCTCAAAAATTGCAAAATCAGTTTTTGAGGAAATGTTTGCAACCGGGGCTGACCCTCAAAATATAATTGAAAGTAAAGGCCTTGAGCAGATAAGTGATGAGGGTATGATTGAAAGTGTTATCGATAAGGTCATAGGCGAAAATCCCGAGACCGTAGAGCAGTTCAGGAGCGGCAAAGTTAAAGCCTTAGGATTTCTGGTAGGCCAGGTAATGGCTCAAACCAGAGGAAAAGCTAATCCCAAGCTTGTAAACGAAATATTGCTTAAAAAGTTAAAATAATTCGGTATTATCCCTTAATGTACTGTTACTATTTACTATAATTATATTGTATCTTATAATAATCCAAATTATCTAATATAATAAAAATATAGATACGTGGGGCTGTGGCGAAACTGGTAGACGCGATGGAATGTCGCTCCGTTGGGGAAACCCTTGCGAGTTAGAATCTCGCCAGCCCTACCAAAAGCAAAAAGCGACTTTTTAAAGTCGCTTTTTGTGAAATCCCTTTAGGAATGTCGCTCCTTATCAATTTCTGTTATAAATTTAACAATTCTTAAATAATTTGTCAAGTTTACTATTTTAAACAAGAAGAAAGGATTATTATGACAAACGGTCAAACACTAAATTGTCCATTCGCAAATCCTTGCGGATTTTCTTCTGCCATAGCTTTTCTTATCTGGTGCAGTATTCTCCAGGCACACTTATAAGTAACTCCGATTTCTCTTTGAAGCTGTTTTGCGCTCACTCCTTTCTTTGCATTTAAAAACTTCGAAATTGCAAATAACCATTTTTGCAAATCGGTTGTTGTCTTTTCAAATACTGTGTCTTTAAATATTGAAAAACTATTACCACAAAAATTACAATCAAATACTTTTGGTCTTGCTTTTTTTTGATAGACTTTAGTATTACCACATTTTGGACACTTAATACCCTCTGGGTATCTTATCTTGATGAAATAATCTATTATAGACTTTTCATCTGGAAACTTCTTTAAAAATTCCTTATAATTCATTTCATATCCTTGATAAAATGTTATTATAAGGAAATTATGCATCAAAATAACAGTATGTCAAGGTATAATTCCGAAATAATTTCTATAATTATTTAGATAATAATTTTTATAGAATCAGGTAAAATACATAAAAACCAGGTAAAATATAAGCAATAAAATAATTAAATTTTATTATAAGGAAGGGAGCAGTTAGAAATGATTAAAAGAATTGGTGTATTAACAGGCGGTGGAGATTCTCCTGCGATCAACGCAGCGCTAAGGGCAATTTTTGTAAGATCCCAGCACTATGGATATACAGTGGTTGGAATCAGAAATGGCTGGGAAGGCCTTGTAAAAGGCAATGCTGCCGAGCTTGAAAGAAAGGATGTTGCGCAAATACTTGCAATAGGCGGCACCATAATTGGCACATCAAGAACCAATCCTTTTAAAATAGAAAATGGAGTTGAAAATGTAAAAGCAAATATCGCCAAGTTTGCCCTTGATGCAATTATCACCATTGGCGGAGATGATACGAACGGCGTAATGTTTAAGCTCAGCAAACAATACGGTATAAAAGGAGTAGGAATACCGCAAACTATTGATAATGACATAGCATATTCCGATTATTCTATTGGTTTTGATTCATCACTTGAAATAGTAACTAATGCAATTGATGCGCTTCATACCACCGCATTTTCACACAACAGGGTAATGATTGTTGAAGTTATGGGCAGGGATGCAGGATGGCTTGCATTGTGCGGCGGAATCGCAGGGGGTGCAGATGTCATTCTTATACCTGAAGTTGATTTTGATTATAATGAAATAGTAAATGTGCTCAAAGCCCGAAAAGAAAGAGGAGCCAACAGCAGCATGATTGTTGTTGCGGAAGGAGCAAAACCTGCAAATTGTGAGGGTCCTATTTGCGCAAGCGATACAGTGGATAATTTTGGCCACGTGCAGCTTGGCGGCATTGGTAAAACCATCGCCGATGAGCTGGAAAAAAGGACTGGATTTGAATGCAGGGTGACAGTGCTGGGGCACCTTCAGAGAGGCGGAAAGCCCACTGCATTTGACAGGTTGCTTGGAACAAGGCTGGGGGCAACTGCCGTTGATTTTATTCATGAAGGTAAATTTGGAAATCTTGTAGTGATGAATAATGGAAAAATTACTGCAGTGCCGCTGGAAAAAGCATTGACAGAGCGAAAGCCTATGGACCTTGACCTGTATGAGCTTTCCAAGCTTTTCTATTAAAATAGCACATATCTTTCTAGAATCTAATGTAGCTCTGATAGTAGTTGAATAAACTGCATTGTATCACTTTTAGTAATCATTCCTATCAGTTTTTTACCTGATAGAATTACGAGATGGCTTAAGTTGTTTTTATTCATTTGTTTTATTGCTTCAGAAACTTCAGCATCCATGCTGATTATTTCTTTATCAGACACTTCCTCTAAAATTTCTCTTACTGTGGTTGTATTCCATTCTTCCTGTCTGATGCTTTTAACATCATGAATTGAAACCACACCAACAAATTTTTCAGTATCTACGTCTTCGACAACTGGAAATCTTCCATATCTGTATTTCATGAAAAAGTTATTTACCAGGTGGTCAAGCGTAAGATCATCTGTTACCATGACCATGTTTTCATTCATCATATCCTTAACCTTATAGCCTTTAACGGAGGTATCAAATATTAACTGCCTGTAGCTCATATAAGCTGAAGACTGCAAAAACCATCCAATAAATGCTAACCAGATTCCATTTATAAAATTACCCGCAAAGATAAAGAAAATTCCAACTGCAATCATTAAAAAGCCTATTACTCTTCCGACGGTTGAAGCAATAAAAGTAGCTTTTTTCAGATTATTAGTTACCTTCCAAATTATTGATCTCAATACCCTGCCGCCGTCAAGCGGATATCCCGGCAGAAGATTAAACACTCCAAGCACAATATTAATTAGCGTCAGGTATCGTGCAGAGGCTGCTACTGGAGCAATACTTTTTGTAAAAGCCCATATAATTCCAAACAAACCAGCTAGGACAAAGCTTGCAAGTGGACCAGCTATTGACATTAAAAACTCTGTTTTAGGTTTATCGGGCTCTTTTTCAATCTGTGCCATTCCACCAAAAATGAAAAGAGAAATCCTTTCAACTGGAATACCCATTTTCGTTGCAACGATTGAGTGGCTCATTTCATGAAATAGGATAGAAAAGAAGAAAAGCAAAACCGTTATTATGGTAACTATTACCAGAAGACTGGTGTTTAAACCAGGCAATACAGAAGGAAAATAGCTGAAACCAAAATAATATGCAAAAAGAGCAAAAATGATAAACCAGCTGTAATCCAGCCTTATTTCTATTCCAAAAATTTTAAAAAGTTTTATGGATGATCTGAACATTTTAACCTCCCCATATGATTATTTGCTTTGTTTATTTTCTATAAACCTATTTATTCACTTATTTTATTATTTGTTTTTTATTTTACTCTGCTTAATTTTACCACAAGATTGTCGATATTTGTGGGTTTAAAACATGAATAAAATTATAAATTTAAAAATATGTTAAAATGATGAAATAGTAAATATGCTCAAAGCCCGAAAGGAAAGGGGAGCCAAGCTTTCCAAGCTTTTCTATTAAAATAGCGAGCAACATTTCAATATGGTGAAAACTTTATGACTCCTAAAGAAATCATCTTAAATATCCTTTCTAAGGATAAGTTAAAAAATCCCAGGCCGGGTGTTGGAAATCCTGTATCTTCTACTACTATCGAACAAATGGAAATGACAGGCTCATTTTTCCCTGAAGCACATTACGATGCCGGGAAAATGTTTGAACTTGCAAGAGCAAATTATGAAATTCTTGAATATGACATAATAATGCCGATTTTTTCTGTTGTAATAGAATCTTACGCTATAGGCTGCAAAGTAGATTGGGGCAGGCAAGATATGATGCCGCAGATAAGAGGAAATATTTGGAAAAGTTATGAAGATATTGATATAAAAAAAGACTTTGTTCTAAACCACGCGGTAAAAGCAGTTCTTGAATGCATAAGCATGCTTAAAAAAAGTTATCCTGACGTTGCGGTTGCCGGCAAAGTGTTTGGTCCATGGACTCTGGGATATCATTTTTTTGGTGTGGAAAAATTCCTGATAAAAACCCAAGACAACCCATCCGAAGTCAAAGATATTTTAAGAAAGCTAAGCGAAGTCACCCTGCTTTTTGCTGATGCCCAGATAAATGCCGGTGCCGACATCTTAACAGTTGCCGATCATGCAACAATGGATTTATGCAGTCCTGGCGCCTACAGGGATTTTTTAATTCCCATACATTCTATGCTTGCAAAAGAAATAAAAGTTCCAACCATGCTTCATATTTGCGGCGACACCCTGGACAGGATTGAGTATATTTGCCAGACCGGTGTTGATGCTTTTCACTTTGATTCCAAGGTAGATGCCTGCAAGGCGGCAGGGGTAAATAATGGGAGAATTGCATTGATAGGAAATATAAATAATCCGCTTACACTGCTTTTTAAGGGACTTGAAGATGTCAGAAGGGAAGTTACTTACGCCATTAATTGCGGCATTGATATAATTGGCCCGGAATGCGCTGTCCCATTGACAACTCCTCTTGAAAATTTAAAGGAAATTTCTAGGTTTGCAAAAAGCTTTAAACGCTAGATTAAAATACTTTAAAGAATCATGAAAAGATATTATTAATAGTTTTTTTAACTAAAAAATAATATTAAAATATCGTATTAAAACTATTGACAAATACTTCGTAATGCTTTATTCTATCTTCACATCTTAGCTAAAATGAATATTATACATTAATATTTTTATTAAATATTTATAAATTTTTATCTATTTCTCTCCATGAATAAAAGACTTTTTGTAAAAAACAATCTGTTAAATGAATTTGAAGGTCGATTAAATGTCATTGTGGCGGATGTGGATTGGGAAACTTTTGAGACAGTTTCTCAGATAAAAAGAGACTTCAATTTTATAAACCTAAGCAGTGAATTTGCGGTAAACTTTATTCTGGAATATGAAAAAGTAGACATTTTGATTTTAAGCAGGAAAATTCCAAATACTGAAGAAATTACCAAAAAAGCCGCTAAAAAGAAGTCTAAGGTATATATAATAGGGAAAGATCTCAAGTGCCCTCTTGAAGCTGCAGAAGTCGAGAGCTTACTGGCAAGAGAATTAGAAATAAAAACCGGCAAAGAATCCCAAAAGAAAAGATTGGGAATTAAAGACAGCTTTGCAGGTCTTTTTAGATCAAAAAACCGCATCATAAGTAAACCTCTGACTAATATAAGTAAACCTCCAGTTAATATAAATAAACCCTCAGTTAAGGTTAATAAGTCCAGCCCAAATCATATTTTACCAGGTACTGAAAGAACTGAACCAGCCAATTCTGAAAAACCTTTAACCCAGGATGAAGATTACTTTGCAGAAGAAAGTAATATTGCAGAAGAAAACAACATTAAGGAAGAAAACAATATTGCAGAAGAAAATAACATTAATAAAAACACAAAGGCTATAAAACAAAAAATAATAATTTTTACAAAAGCAAAAGGCGGTGTAGGCAGCACTATCCTTTCAATATTTCTTGCTCATACTTTCAGGAAGATGAAAACCCTGCTGGTTGATTTGAATTTCTCCGAAGGTGGAAGCGATACAGGATATTATTTAAACATTCCAAAATCCCCGAATATGATTGTTTTTACAGAAGGTTACAACAGGAGTGCCATGGACAATGCCATAGTAAAAATTGCAGAAAATTTTGATTTGCTTCAACCTCCTCCTACTTATGAGCTGGCAAAGAAAATGGATCTCCAGGATATTTACAGCTTAATTGATATTGCTAAAAGAAAATACCATCTAATTATTTTTGACCTGCCAAACCTTATTAATGAAATGTATCTTGGCGTTCTTGATATAGCTGATCTTGTAATAATGATATCTGATAACACGCTGGGCAGCATCGGCAGGCTTATAAGTATCAATAACAGGTTTATTTACGAAGACCTCGAAAAAATACTGGTAATAAACAGAACGCGAAATGGCAACGGGCTTACATATACAAAAAATCAGCTCAGGCAGTTTTTTAATTTGAAGGAACTCGTCTTTCTTGAAGAAGATAATTTTTTGAATGGTAGAACTGATTTTAGCAACTTCAATTTTGATGTTCTAAAAAACTTTGGAAATTTAACTAACAAGGTTCTTGATTTATTAACATATGATTAAGGATATTTTTTAAATGAACTTTTCCTATAAAAAATATTTATGGCTTGCAGTCATCGGCGCGCTAATTATCGGAGCTGGGACTTATCTTTTTTTAAGCAATTATTTGGATAGGCAGGAAATAATAGTTGCTGCCAAAGATTTAAGCGCAGGAGATTTTATAAGCGACGCCGATATTTGCATCAGGACTTATTTAAAGTCAGCTCTTCCCAAGAATTATTTAACTAAAAAATCGGATTTAATTGGAAAAGTTGTGATGATTGATAGAAAGAAAGATGACCCGATAACAAATGATATTTTTGAGGAAAACCCAAACCAAAGCATTACTGACAGCCTGAAAAAAGGGGAAGTTCTGCTGGCTTTAAATGTAAGCTACCCGGAGCCGATACTTGATGAGCTTAAAAAAGGCAGTACTATTTCAATTGTCTCAACTGAGATGGATAAGGATCTTGCAAATTCATTTTATTATAACAATTCAGCCACCGATGAAGGATTGAAAGACAGCAATGCTGAAAATAATTATCTTAATTCTGATGTTTTACAGGTTTCTGAAAAGATAGTAGTAGTAAGCAGCCAGATAGTTATTAGGAACCTTGAGATAGTTGAAATTAAAAAAATTGCAAATAAGGAAAAAAATGTAATCTCAAACAACAGTAAAGACACCTATTATATTTATATCAAATGCAGTATAAAAGAAGCCCCGCTTATTTCACGTATAACTAAAGAAGATAAATACAAAATTATTGTGGAAAAAAATTAAGGTTAATAAATTTTATGGAAAATCTTGTAATTATTGACAGCTACCTTGAGTTGAAAAATAATAAAGTCCTTCCTGCTAAAAATCCAGAGTGCTGCATAATTTCCGTGATTTCCAATAAAGGCGGAGCAGGAAAAACTTCAATTGCCATAACTGCAGGATTATGTTTTGCAAAAGAGCTGCATAAGAGGACTTTGCTGCTGGAAGTTGATAGCTCGCCTGGTGATTTTGGAGCAGTTTTTGACATTGAATCTGAAAAATCTTTTGAACTAGCCTTAAGGTTTCCGGAAAAATTTGGGTATTATGTAAAGAATATTTTTAAAAACCTCGATGTTATGAAAGGTGTTTCAGATCCATTAGTTGCTGAGAGGATAAAAGAAACAGATGTGCACAGGCTTTTTAAGTTCTTAACCAGCGAATATGACTGTATTGTTATAGATACTCAGACAGTAATTAATGGCACTCTTCTTGATGTTTTAAGGCTATCAGATGTTATCTTGCTTGTAAGTGAGCATTCTCTCGAAAGCTTTTCAAGAATTTCAAGCCTGTTTTGTATTTTAACTGAGAAATTCGCCATTTCAAAAGATAAAATCAAAGTCATTATTAATAAAAAGAAGTTATTTAAGCTTTTTAAAATATGGGATTTTGCAAAAATTGCAGACTTTCCCGTAGAAGCTTTTATATCTTACGACCCAAGATACGACAAGTCTCTTTTTGTATTTAATAAAAATAAGATTTTTAAAACAAGGCTTTATAAGCAGCTAAGCAAAATACTATCCAGGTTAAACGGAAATCAAGGATGAGCTTAAAAGATAGGTTATTGGATAAAAATCAAATATTTAATCCCGAACAGGAAAAAGAAATAATAACTGCTGTTAAGGATAAAGTTAAAAATGATAAGGATTTCCTGAACCCTTTTTCACTCAACAGGGCAGAATACAAAGACAAATTATTCATGCTTATAAATAGTGAAATTTATAGAAGATTTCCATTGCTTGAGTTCGAAGTAAGCCAGGATTTTCTGGAATATGCTATTTCTGAAATATTTGGCCTGGGAGTGCTGGAAAAATATCTTTCAGACAAGAAAGTAACTGACATTTTTATTCAAGACAGGGAAATGCTTGTGATAAGTAATGGTGAAAAGAAGTATCTGGGGGAAGTATTTGGCAGTATCGATGAAGTACTATTGATAATTGATCGCATTAAAGCAAGCTCTGGCAAGACTGTTGACCAGAGAATGCCATTTTTAAACACTGAGCTTTATGATGGAAGCAGATGCTCGATAGTAATTCCGCCTGTCTCTGACAGGATTTATATATCTATAAGAGTTTTTAACTGCCTTGATTTTGAGCTCCAGGATTTACTTGAGCTCGGAATGTTTAACAACGGGATATTTAGTGTACTTAAGGGCTTGATTCAGGATAAAAAAAATATTTTAATTGCAGGTTCAATGGGTTCAGGCAAAACTACGTTGCTTAACACGCTTGCAAAATTAATACCCAAAAGTGAAATCATTAATATAATTCAGGACTTGCCTGAAATTAAACTGGGTAGCCATCCGTACGTAAGGATGCTGACAACAAGGCCAAAATCAAGGGAAGCAGATAATGATATTAGCCAGGATAGGCTTGTCTACGAAACTCTCCGAATGAAGGCAGATAGAATTATTGTAGGTGAGGTAAGAGATTGCATGGCTGCCTATCAAATGCTTCAGGCATTAAATACGGGACATCGTGGAAGTTTCAGTACCATACATTCTGATTCGGCCTATGATGGGCTGCTCAGGCTTGAAATGCTTGCAATGGAATACAAGTCTAACTTGAGCAGCAGCGTGGTTAAAAAAATAGTATCAAGAGCAATTGATACGGTTTTATTTCTGGAATGTGAAAAAGATGAAAACTTGAACATAAAAAACAGGAAAATCAGTGAAATAGTACTAGTCGATAAGCATTTAAACGAGGCAGGTGATTACAAATTAAGCTGTCTATAACAATTACTGCAATTATAATTCTTGGTTTCTTATACATATTTAGCAGCCTTTCCCTGTATTTTGTAGAAAGGAAAAGAGACATCATAAAAAGATTGACTCGATATGGCAGCAGCGCTAAACTCGAGGACAATTTTTTTAGCGACATTTATGGCGCTGGGGATCGGAGTGGGAGTTGGGGTGGGAAAAAAAGGAAAGCAAGATCAGTTGTTTGTATGGTTGAAGATTGGCTTAAAAGTAATTCTATAAATATGGATGCAAGAACTTTTTTAATTGTTATTTCGATTTTAGTTTCTGCAATTATCATCCCTGGCCTCTTTTTAAAGCAAGGTATCTTATTATCTTTGCTGCTTGGGAGCTTTTGCCTGGTTTTAATTTTTATTTTCATAAACTTGCGTGGCCGGAGGGAAAATGCCAGAAAGGAAGACCAACTGGAAAGTTTTTTAATTGATCTTGTAGGAAATTTATATGCAACACCAAATGTTCTTGTTGCCATTCAAAAAACTACAGAAAATGCTGAGGACCCTTTAAAGAAGGAATTTGAAACAGTTATCAATGATACCAGAAAAGGTGTTTTGTTAAATGCGGCTTTGGAAAAAATGATAAAAAGAAGCCGAAGTAAAATAATTGGAATAACTTTGATGGGTTTTATTGCTGCCAATGAAAAAGGTGTTGATTTGATTGAATTCTTAAAAAGCCAGATTGAGTATACAAGGGAAAAGAAAGGCATCAGCAATTATATAAGGATATTGAGTTCAGGTCCAAAATATACTTCATATATCATTATGGTTATACCTATAATTTCGCTTCTAATAGCTTCTTTTATTAATAAGAATTTTCTGGAAAATTTATTGTCGAAAGTAGGGTTGCTTATTTTAATTTACTCTGCTGTCAGCTACTTTATTGGAATTTTGCTGATCAACAAGTTAGTTAATTTAACAGGAGAGGGCAGTGGCTTAAAATGAAACTGAATTTGCCAGGCAATATAAAAAATACAAGCCTTGCCCAGGATCTGGCTCTTTTATTTGAAGATCAAGGGATAATAAAAGTGCTTGGAATCAGGATAAGCTCTATTGAAGGGTTGATACACGTAAGGTTGATTTTAGCTTTTAGTTCAGCAATTATTTTTATTTTTTCAGGTTTTTTATTTGGAAAGAATTTCATTCTCTATTCTCTTCTGTCGGCTATTATCTTTTATCTTTTACCTGTAGAAGTTATTAAAAACAAAATATTAATTATAAGAAAAAAGATACTTGGCGAGCTTCCTGATATTGTAGATATGCTTTCTTCCTTGATTAAAGCAGGACTGACTCTTGATGAGGCAATGACTTATATTTCCAGAAATTATAACAGCGAAACAAGCAAGCTTTTCAGGATGCTTCATACAAAGATTTTAGAGGGGCATAGCAAGCCCGAAGCTTTTAATATTATTGCAAGACTTTCATTCTGCAGCGAATTTAAAAACTTAATTAAAGTTCTGGCCCAATCCGAGATAATCGGCAATCCTGTAAAAGATATTCTAAAGGATTTATCAAGAGTTATGAGAGAAAACCAGAGAGATTTTTTAAAAATGAAAGCAGAAAAACTGGAAAGCAATTTAATTATAGTAATATTTATTTTCATTTTTATTCCTGTTATTGCACTTTTTTTAATACCAGTAATTCCGCAACTACAAATACTTTTTTAATTTATTTGGATTCTTTAAAAAATAAAAAATAGTAAGGAGAGAAAAATGAAAAAGCAAAAAAGATTCTCAAGATCAATTGCAGCATGTATTGCATATATTGCAGGTGATAAAAAGGGAGCAACTCTGATAGAAATGGCACTTTATATTGCTCTTGTTGTGATTGTTTGCATAGCAGTTGTAACAACGCTTGGAGACAAGCTTCAATCCGTATTTCAGACCATAGTAAGCAGCCTTTAAATAGCTTCCAATAGACACAGGTAAGAATGAAAAAGCAATTAATAAAACCTAAAGCTAAAAACCAGTCAGGTGAATATGGTAATGTCATGCTTGAGCTTGCTTTGATAATGCCACTTTTCCTGCTTCTTTTGTCAGGAATAGTACAGTTCGGATTTATTCTTAACGCCAAGGTGGCCGTTAACTCAGCATCTTATGAAGCAAGCCGGGCTGCAACTCTTGCTGATAATCCTGAGCAGGCAGCGATTGGCTCAATTGAAAATTATGCAAAATCAACTCTTCCTGGCTGGAGTTTTAGCGACAGGCTAAAAGCAAAGATTAATATTAGCGGTACCGACCCGGGTGATATCGTAAGTGTTCAAGTTGTTTATAAAATTCCTGTATTTTTTGCAAAGATCTTTCCATTTTCGCCTGATGGGAATGCTTATATTGATATTGTTGGAGAATCTGTAATGCAAATTGAGGAAAAAGAATAAGAAAAAGGAAATTAAGAGATGGAAGAAAAAATAAAAAAAATAATAAATAAAATATTTATATCAAAAGTATTTCTAGCAGTTGTTTTTTTGATAGTTTTTATTTTCCCGCAAAATTTATTCTCAGATAGCTGGCTGAAGGTGGATGTTCCTGAAGGTTCTTCAGTATGGGTGGATACTTCCCACTGGGAAACTTGCGCTGTTTGGGTCAATGACGGTTATTACAAGGATGTAGTCAATAAAAGGTGGGTAGATTCATCTTATGTTGTCTCGCAAGGATATTGGAAGACAGGTGAATATAAAGTATGGATAGAATCCAAACGATTTGATCCTTATACAGCATATAGATACGTGGACACGTCGCATTATGAAACCAGGTATAGAGACGTGGAGGTTTTAATTCCCGTAAACTTTACAATATTTGAGGGTACTACAAGTTATGGCTGGAGCGTTTATTCTTTTGCAGCCAGGCCACAAGGGCTTCAGCTGGTAACATATAATGGCGAAAAATATGTTGCCGAAAAGTATGTCATAGATTACAGGCCAAGCAGGGGTGGATGGATTTATGCGGTAAAATGGGTTTATATAAGGAAGTATGTAAAGGTAAGACAGTATTACTCTGTATGGGTCAGCTCCGGTTATTTGCAGGCTTATACTGCTTACAGGCTTGTTGATAGCTCTCACTGGGAGACAAGAACAGGCAGGTACTGGGTTGACACTTCATACAGGGTCCAGCAGGGCTATTGGGAGGAATATAAAGACAGGCAATGGGTAAATACAAGCCATTATGAAAATGTAAAAAAATGGGTTACAGATGGTTATTTTACAGAGCCTATTCACGGCGAAGTAGCAGTCCAAAAAAATCCTAAATATATTTTTACAAAGTGGCATAAAGACTCGCAAGGCAATGACTGCAGTATGTACCTTAAGGTCAGCTGGAAACTTTTTAATCCCGAAACTGGCATGCCTGATACTATTAATAAAATAGGCAGGTTGTATATTTATGAAGAAGTGTGCAGGTACAAGGAGAAAGGTACAGACAAAGTTGAGATATTCAATAGTCAGGTTTTGGAATCCTCCCAGGGATCTGTCGAAGCAAGCGCTAAATTTGATTTTGCTGGCGGGATAGAAAGCATCCTGCATGTTTACCTATATTCGACCAGTGGGGCAAGTGTTCATGTCTATTTCAGCAATCCAATAAATGGTTACAGATCCATAAACATCAAAAAAGAAGGGACTGCTTCGGATGCAAATAAATGGTTGGGTGGCAATGATTTTGGAAAAGTTGAATTTTAAAAAATTGCGCTGTAATCGAGAAAATCAGGGCAGCCAGGCTAAGCAGGGTAAATACAGCAAACAGGGCAGCCCCGGCAATGTTTTAATTTTTACCGCAATTCTCATGCCGCTTTTTATTTTGCTCATAGGTTTGGTTACCGATATTGGAAGAGCGCTTGTTTACAAGGAGGAACTAAATAAAGCCTGTATGATTGCAGCGGAGGAAGCTTGCAAAAAAATAGATATAGATTA
>JAHILC010000086.1 GCA_018897225.1 Actinomycetota bacterium | reverse complement strand
TGAGAGGGAAGCATGTGTTCCAAAAGAGCGACCGTTAATCTCAGCAGTAATTCATAACAGGTTAAAAGAAGGAATGCTTCTTCAAATAGATGCAACAGTAAGATATGCTTTGAGTAAGTGGGATGGAATAGTTACTTTTGATGACCTTAAGGTTGATTCACCATACAATACCTATTTATATGCAGGGCTTATGCCGACTCCCATATGCAGTCCAGGTCTTGCTTCGATAGAGGCAGCGCTTGCGCCGGCAGATGTGGATTTCCTATATTACGTAGTTACCGACCCTGAGAAACATACCCACTCATTTTCAAGAACTCTCGAAGGACACGAACAGAATAAAAGCAACTAATAAAGGCTTAACATTATAAATTACAGCACAGATCTAAACAAAGATTTAAAAGCTTTCCTTATAGAAAGAGAACTACTTTCGAGTTTAAGGAAAGATGCAACTTCCAGAAAAATCCCTATCATTGACGACGAAATTGGATATTTTCTTAGTATGGCCTGCTTGCTTGTCAAACCAAAAAGCATCCTGGAAATAGGCTGCGGGTCAGGTTATTCCACTTATTTCTTAATCAGGAACTTACCAGATGGCAGTTCATATAACGGAATAGACTTAAATAAAGACAGACTTGCAATTGCACAGGAATTTATAAAGAGTTCTTTTCCTGAAAAATCTAGTGGCAAAATCCAGTATTACGCAGGAAATGCCTTAAAGATAATCCCAGACCTCAATCAAAAATTTGACATGGTTTTTATTGATGCTGCAAAATACGAATACCCACAATATATTAAAAGCCTGCTTGAGAAGTTAGAAATAAATGCTCTGGTGATAGCTGATAATATCTTTTATGATGGCAAGATCTTCAAAAAAAATACTTCAAAACATGACACTAACAGCATCAAGGGAATAAAAGAATATATAGATTTTATTACAAGCAGCAGTTATTTTCAAAGCCATTTCCTGGATATTGGCGATGGCATTGCAGTTTCTTTCTATTTAGGGTTATTAGAATATTAAAGCCGTCTAAATTTCTAATTTTATTGAAATGAATTTTTAATGAAAAAATTTAAAATTTTAAAAATTATTTTCATATATGTTGTTGTAACCTCATTAATCTTATTTTTAACAGCTTCATTAATATCATGCTGCAATATAAGTTATTTTGTTGATAAATTAAACGAATTGCGTAACAAAACAACTACTAGTAGCTATGACACAACAGACTCCTCAAACTCTGATGAAGACACTATTGCATCAGACAGCACAGTCTCGTCTGTATCCGATAATTCATCTGTTATTTCAGATGATTCTTCAATAGAAACATTGCAGAATTCAGATACTTCAAATACGGATACGAGTGGCACAGATAAAACAGCAGTAGGTAAAAAGATAAATTTTGTAATAGAGTATCATTTTGATATTTTGGGAGATACTTCCAAAATTGACTTCATAACTATATTACCTAACGACTATGAAGACAGACAGGAAGTATCAGATATAGATTACTCAATAGCCCCAGCCAGGATTTTTACTGATGGACTCAATAAATATGCAGAATTTATAATTTCAAATCCTTTATCTGATTTTGAGTTGAAAATAACAACGCACCTCGAAATTTATAAGTATGACCTTGAAAGGGCAATGATCTTGAAGAAAGATCAAACACAGGAGGATGACTTCTCTAAATACTTGGTGGATGAAAAATATATTGAGGTAAATAACCCGATAATACAAAACATAGACCTGGTCCATACTTTTACGGAATATCCTTTAGACCACGTAGAAATGAATTATGACTTTGTAATGAAAAATCTGGATTATTTTGATTATAATCCAGGGGATATTGGTGCAGTCCAGTCTCTAAAAAATAAAGGTGGTGACTGTACTGATTATACAGACACATTCGTTACTTTGTGCCGGGCTTCAGGTTTTCCAGCAAGGTCAATAGAGGGTTATCCCATAGATGCCAGTGATCTTGCAACGGGGCATAACTGGTCTGAAGTATTTATAGGTGGTTATGGCTGGGTACCATTTGACCCAACTTATGATGATAACAATGGTTCATCTCAAGATACCACTTTTGAAAATCTTAAAAATACATATATTTAC